>JBHBEQ010000108.1:0-3987 GCA_041785575.1 Flavobacterium sp. | reverse complement strand
GATTGTTGTCGATAAAAAAAGTTTCTTATACTTGGTTGGAACAACTTTAGAATACTCAGGCGGACTCAATGGTAAAGGATTTGTTTTCAATAATCCCAATGCAGCTAGAACCTGTGGATGTGGGGAAAGTTTTTCATTATAAATAAATTAATCAACATATTCAAATACCTTTCTTTAGGGTATTTACACCTATAGATATGAGTAAATATACAGAAGACGACTTAAAAGAAGAGTTAAAAAATAAAGAGTACGAATACGGGTTTTATACAGAATTAGATTCGGAAACTTTTCCGGTTGGGTTAAACGAAGACATCGTTCGTGCAATATCAAAAAAGAAAGATGAGCCAGAGTGGATGACCGAATGGAGGTTAGAAGCTTTCCGTATTTGGCAAAATATGACCGAACCAGAATGGGCTAATGTTATATACGAAAAGCCCGATTTTCAGGCAATATCGTATTATTCTGCACCAAAAACAGCAGATCCTAACAAATCGTTAGACGATGTAGATCCTGAGCTTTTGGCGATGTACAAAAAGTTGGGAATTTCTATCGAAGAGCAAAAACGTCTCAACAATATTGCTATGGATATTGTAGTGGACTCTGTGTCTGTTGCAACTACATTTAAAGAAACGTTGAGCGAAAAGGGAATTATCTTTTGTTCGATATCAGAAGCAATCAAAGAACATCCTGAATTAGTGAAGAAATACATCGGAACTGTAGTGCCAAGAAGTGATAACTTTTACGCAGCTTTAAATTCTGCAGTTTTTTCAGATGGCTCGTTTTGTTATATTCCAAAAGGTGTTCGTTGTCCTATGGAACTTTCGACCTATTTCCGTATAAACCAAGCGGGTACAGGTCAGTTTGAGCGTACTTTGCTTATTGCAGATGAAGGTTCGTATGTTTCTTATTTAGAAGGATGTACAGCACCGTCTAGAGATGAAAATCAATTGCACGCAGCTGTTGTAGAACTTATTGCGCTTAATGATGCAGAGATTAAGTATTCTACCGTACAAAACTGGTTCCCAGGAGATAAAGAAGGGAAAGGAGGGGTGTATAACTTCGTTACTAAACGTGCACTCGCTGAGAAAAATGCTAAAGTTTCTTGGACACAAGTTGAAACAGGTTCGGCTGTTACGTGGAAATATCCGAGCTGTATCTTAAAAGGAGATAATTCAATTGGAGAATTTTATTCAATTGCGGTAACAAATAATTTCCAACAAGCTGATACAGGTACAAAAATGATTCACTTAGGGAAAAATACTAAATCAACTATTATTTCTAAGGGAATTTCAGCTGGAAAATCACAAAACTCTTATAGAGGATTGGTGAAAATTGGAGCAAGAGCTGAGAATGCAAGAAATTTTTCTCAATGTGATTCATTGTTGATGGGTAATGAATGTGGAGCACATACATTCCCTTATATCGAATCTCAAAATGCTTCTGCAAAGTTAGAACACGAAGCAACAACTTCTAAAATTGGAGAAGACCAAATTTTTTACTGTAACCAAAGAGGTATCCCTACAGAAACTGCAATTGCATTAATTGTAAACGGTTTTAGTAGAGAGGTATTGGATAAATTGCCAATGGAATTTGCTGTAGAAGCTAAGAAGTTATTGGAAATTTCCTTAGAAGGTTCAGTAGGATAAAATAAGACTAATAATTATATAAATTGAGAAGGTTACTTCTGATTAAAAATAAATAAAAACGATGTTAGTAATTAAGAATTTACACGCCTCAGTTGAGGATAAAGAAATATTAAAAGGAATTAATCTGGAAATAAAACCAGGAGAAGTACACGCTATTATGGGACCTAACGGTGCGGGAAAATCTACACTTTCTGCTGTGGTTGCAGGAAATGAAAATTTTGAGATTACCGAAGGGGAAATCATTTTAGATGGAGAAGAACTAAATGAGTTGGCACCAGAAGAACGTGCACACAAAGGAGTGTTCTTGTCTTTTCAATATCCAGTAGAGATTCCAGGTGTTTCTGTTACCAACTTTATTAAGACTGCTATCAATGAATCTCGTAAAGCAAACGGACAAGAAGAAATGCCAGCTAATGAGATGCTAAAATTGATTAAAGAAAAATCAGAATTGTTAGAAATAGACCGTAAATTTTTATCTCGTTCGCTTAACGAAGGTTTTTCTGGAGGAGAGAAAAAGAGAAACGAAATTTTTCAAATGGCAATGCTAAATCCTAAAGTTGCTATTCTAGATGAAACAGATTCAGGTTTGGATATTGATGCATTGAGAATAGTTGCTAATGGAGTGAATAAACTCAAAAATGAAAACAATGCAGTAGTTGTAATTACCCACTATCAAAGACTTCTTGATTATATAGTGCCAGATTATGTACACGTATTGATGGATGGAAAAATCATCAAAACGGGAGATAAAAATCTTGCATTAGAATTAGAAGAAAAAGGATACGATTGGTTAAAATAATTAGATTAAAGGTTTAGAATTTTATTTTTGATAAATTCCGACTTTAAACACGAAAAAAATGGATTTAAAAGAAAAATTAGTTTCGTCTTTCTTGGCTTTTGAGCAGCAAATAGAAGAGACGGATAATTTGCATAATATAAGAACAAACGCAATTAAGGCTTTTGAGCAGCAAGGTTTTCCGACCAAAAAAATGGAAGCCTGGAAATATACATCATTGCAATCTGTTTTGGCAAAAGACTATACAATATTGCCAAAAAATGAAACACCTATCGAATGGAAAGATGTGAAACAATACTTTTTAAATGGGGTAGATACATATAAAATTGTTTTTATCAATGGTGTGTTTTCGTCTCATTTGTCATCTACTACACACGATGGATTAGATGTGTGTTTGCTTTCTTCTGCTTTGACTAAACCAAAGTACAAGATGGTTATAGACACATATTTTAATCAAGTGGCAAACACTTCGGATAGTCTTACAAATCTCAATACAGCATTTGCATCTGAAGGAGTGTATGTGAATATTCCTAAATCAACAGTAGTGTCTAAACCAATTGAAGTGTTGTTTTTTACTGTTGGAGAAACGTCAAATTTCGTTCAACCAAGAAATTTGATAGTTGTAGGAGAAAATGCTCACGTGCAAATTATCGAACGTCATCAATCATTGTCAAAAACTCCAATGTTTACCAATAGTGTAACGGAAATTTTTGCACAAAAAAGAGCTATAGTAGATTATTATAAGATTCAGAATGATCTTCTTACAGCTGATTTGGTAGATAATACATATGTAGATCAAAAACAAGAATCTAGAGTATCGGTACATACGTTCTCAATGGGTGGTAATATCACAAGAAATAACTTAAACTATTATCACAAAGGCGAAAGAATTGATTCTACATTAAAAGGTGTAACTATCATTGGTGAAAAACAACACGTAGATCATTATACTTTAGTACATCACGCGCAGCCAAATTGCGAATCGCATCAAAATTATAAAGGAATATTTGACGATAGAGCAACAGGGGTATTTAATGGAAAAATTTATGTAGATAAAATAGCTCAGAAGACAGATGCTTTTCAACAAAACAATAACATTCTTTTGAGTGATAAAGCTGTTTTGAATACCAAGCCACAATTGGAGATTTTTGCCGATGATGTAAAATGTTCACACGGATGTACTATCGGACAATTAGATGACACAGCAATGTTCTATATGCAACAGCGTGGTATTCCTAAAAAAGAGGCAAAAGCTTTATTAATGTATGCATTTACAGATGAGGTTGTTTCTTCTGTTGCAATTCCTGAATTAAAGAAAAAATTACAAAATATTATTTCACAAAAATTAGGAGTGAATTTAGGTTTTGATGAACTTTAATAGGAAGAAAAATAAAAAAAGGGAAGTTATACCAACTTCCCTTTTTTTGTGTAAAAATTAAAATACCATATATAAAGCAATATAAATCTTTATTATTCGCTTTTAGGTAATATATATTAGATAAAAAGAATTGAGAGATTTCAGTCGTAAAGTTATAAACCGAAAAT
>JBHBEQ010000107.1:0-5800 GCA_041785575.1 Flavobacterium sp. | reverse complement strand
ATTTATATTATTATATCCATTAAATACTAATAGAGCATCTTTGTTGATATTGAGTTTTTTATTAGGATTGATTTTGGATTTTTACAATAATTCAGGTGGCGTACACGCTGGTGCTTGTTTGGTTTTAGCTTATTTTAGAGAAACATTTTTAAAAACAGCATATGGAATTAGCTATGAATATCATATGTTGAAAATTACAGAAAAAATCAATGGAGAATTCTTAGGTTATTTAGGACTTTCTGTACTTACTCATCATACCGTAATGTATGTTTTAGAGGTATTTAGTTTTTCATTTATTTGGGATATTTTCCTTCGAATTTTAGCTTCATCTGCCTTTACATTATTGGTTATTATACTCGTTATTGCCTTAATTAAGCAAAATCCTAAGCGATGAGAAAGCTCTTGTTGCCAATACTCATATTGTCTGTTGCAATAATTATTGTAGCAAGATTGTTTTATTTGCAAATTGTAGATGATTCATATATCAAAAAGTCGGATAACAACGCACTTAAAATCGTATATGAATATCCAGAAAGGGGATATATTTTTGATAGAAATAATCAGCTTTTAGTTGCCAATCAACCGAGTTATGACATTATGGTTGTACCTCGTGAGATGAAAAATATCGACACTCTTGGATTGTGTAGAATATTAAACATTACTAAGGAGGAATTTGATGAAAAAATCCGAAAAGCAAATGTATATAGCCCAAGACTTCCATCTGTTTTTATGTCTCAATTGACTAAAAGAGAATTTGCCGCTTTTCAGGAAACCATTCGTCATTATAAAGGGTTTTTCATACAAAAAAGAAATCTTAGAGACTATCAAGCCCATTATGGAGCAAACGTATTTGGTTATATCAGACAAATTAATGATGGAGAATTAAAATCACGTCCTTATTATCGAAGTGGTGATTTGATTGGTATTCAAGGTGTTGAACAGGCATATGAGGAAGAATTGAGAGGGCAGAAAGGGGTTCGATACATTCAAAAAGACAAGCACAATAGAGAAATTGGACCATTTAAAGGAGGTATTTATGATACCATAGCTATAAAAGGAAAAGATATTCATATTACAATTGATGGTGCCTTACAAGAATATGGTGAACAATTGATGGTAAACAAAAGAGGTGGTATTGTTGCTATTGAGCCTAAAACTGGAGAAATTTTAGCCTTAGTTTCTTCCCCAAGTTACGATCCAGCATTGTTAGTAGGTAGAGATCGTTCTAAAAATTATCAAAAAATAGATTCTATTCCAGGTAAACCATTTTTAGATAAAATATTACAAGCGGAGTATTCTCCTGGTTCTCCTTTCAAAATTCTTACAGGTTTAATAGGATTACAAGAAGAAGTGATTGATAGAAATTCATCTTTTGCGTGTTCGCATGGTTTTTATTACGCTCCAGGTGCTTTTATGGGATGCCATGATGCCGGAAGTTGGAGTATTCATAGAGCGATAGCTTTATCTTGCAATACCTATTTTGCACAAGTTTATAAACGAATAATAGACAAGTACAAAGATCCTAGAATTGGAATGGATTCGTGGAATGCACATCTAAAAAGTTTTGGATTAGGACAATTTTTAGGATATGATTTACCAACAGGACGCAAAGGAAACATACCCGATTCTAAATATTATGACCATTGGTATCCTCAAGGAGGTTGGAAAGGAACAACAACCATATCTAATGCTATCGGACAAGGAGAGGTAAACGTGACACCAATTCAGTTGGCAAATGTAATGTGTGCTGTTGCAAATCAAGGATATTATTATACACCTCATATCATAAAAAAAATAGAAGGGGATAATATCGACAAAAATTTTGTACAGAAAAAAGTAACTACTATAGACCGTCAGCACTTTGCACCAGTAATTGAAGGATTACACGAAGTGTACAAATCAGGAACAGCGAGTAGACTTCAAGTTCCAGGATTGAACATCTGTGGAAAAACAGGAACTGTAGAAAACTTTATCACATTAGATGGCGAGAAAAAACAGTTAAAAGACCACTCTTCGTTTTTAGCATTTGCACCTAAAGAAAATCCACAAATTGTAGTTGCTGTTTTTATTGAAAATGGAGGTTTTGGAGCCTCTTGGGCTGGACCTATTGCAACATTAATGATTGAAAAATACGTCAATAAAGAAATTACAAGAAAAGATTTAGAAAAGAGAATGCTTGAAAGTAATTTACAATCAGAGTATGTATATAAAGATCAGGTTGAAAAGATAAAACAGAAAAGAGAGAAGTTAAAACGCGAAATCATAAAACAATTGAGTTTTGGCAGTAAGTAAAAAATTAGAAAATCAAAGTGTTATAAGTAATGTAGATTGGCTAAGCATATTCATATATGTCTTATTGGTCATTTTTGGATGGATGAATATATATTCGTCTTCGTTACCTATTGAGCCAACTTCTGTTTTTGATTTTTCTCAAATATATGGCAAGCAATTGATATTTATAGGTCTGTGTATTCCTTTAATTGTGGTTTTGCTTTCAGTTGATGCAAAGGTTTTTGAAAAATATGCTATTATTTTTTATATATTAGGAATATTTTCGCTCTTGGGACTGTTTGTTTTTGGTAAAACAATCAAAGGGCAAACCAATTGGTACCAAATTGCAGGTTTGGGTATTCAACCTTCAGAATTTGTGAAAACAGCAACTGCCTTGTTGTTGTCAAAATATATTTCAGATAGCCAAACAACATTTGATACTATCAAAGAACAAGCTATAGGAATAGGTATTTTTATGTTTCCGGTATTGCTAATCCTAATGCAACCAGATGCTGGAAGTGCAATGATATTTATCTCCTTGTTTTTGGTGTTATACAGAGAAGGACTACCTAGTTGGTATTTAGTTTTTGGAGCAACTACTATAGTTTTGTTTTTACTTTCCTTAATCATAAAACCAGAATATTTACTGCCAATGATTTTGATTGGAGTAATGATACATTATTTTTTCAATAAAAGTATATCAAGAAATCCTATTGTTTATGCTGCAATTACTTTATTGATGATAGGGTTTTCGCTTTCTGTAGATTATGTATATGACGAAGTATTAGAACCACACCAGAAAGATCGTATCAATGTACTATTTGGTACAAATGTAGATATGCAAAAAGAAGGGTATAATCTTAACCAGTCTAAAATTGCAATAGGTTCAGGAAGTTGGTTCGGAAAAGGATTTCTAGAAGGAACCCAAACCAAAGGTGGTTTTGTGCCAGAACAGCATACTGATTATATATTTACAACCGTAGGTGAGGAATGGGGATTTGTAGGTTCGCTTGTTGTAATTGTTCTATTTGTAACATTATTTTTGCGAATAATTTATTTAGCCGAACATCAAAAAACGAGTTTTCCTAGAGTTTATGGTTATTGCGTCGCTTGTTTTCTATTTGTGCACTTTTTTGTAAATATTACTATGCTAATTGGATTGTTTCCTACTATTGGTGTTCCGTTGCCATTCTTTTCTTATGGAGGTTCTAGTTTAGTAGCTTTTACAATTATGTTGTTTATTTTTCTAAAGTTAGATGCTAACAAAGTAAACGAATGGTAAAATAAATTTGGATTAAAATAATAAAAAGAGTATTTTCGAATAATAAAAACAATAAATTATATGAAAACAATAAAATCATTAGCGATGATTGTCGCTTTGGGTGTAGCGTTTGCAAGTTGTAATAATAAGAAAGAAACTAGCGAACAACAACAAACAACAACTACTACAGATGCTTCAAAAACGAGCAATGAAATCACAGGAGTGATGGAAACAGCTTCATTTGAAGTAGAGGGAATGACTTGTGCTGTTGGATGTGCTGCAACTATTGAAAAAAAATTAGCTGAATTGGATGGTGTAAAGTCAGCTAAAGTAGATTTTGAAACAAAAAAAGCTACAGTAGAGTTTGACAATGGAAAACAATCGCTTGAGTCTTTGCAAAAAACAGTAGAATCTCTTGCAAATGGAGCTTATAAGGTTTCTGGAATGACTTCAAATAAAGAAATGGCAATGTTGTTTCAAGAACCAGCGAAAAAGTCTTGTTGTGCATCAAAAGAAAAAAAGACTTGTGATTCTAAAGAAAAATCAGAAAAAAAATCTTGTTGTAAAGAATCTAAAAAAAGCAAAGAGAAATCAGGTGAAAAAAAATCTTGTTGTTCTAGTAAGAAAGAAACTGCTAAAACAATATAATTTAAATACAACAAAGGCTGCAATTTGCAGCCTTTGTTGTTTATTATTTGAACTATTTATTAAATCTGTTCTTTTCCTTGATGTTTCCAACGATTGTGTGTCCAAAAGTAATAAGCTGGAGCTTTGCGAATTTGGTTTTCTGTTAGCTTGAAAAATTTTCCCAAAGGAGCGTACTTAGGTTCTTCAGAAATATTATCCGTTATTGAAATAAAACTTGCTTGATAATAACCTCTTTTTACTTTCTCAATATTGAGATACATTATGTTGAGATTGAATTTTCTAGCTAAAACTTCAGCTCCTGAGTGAACAGGAACTTTTATGTCAAAAAACGATTCCCAATGCAGCCCTTTGCGATAGATTGGACTTTGGTCACTTAAAAACAAATAAATTCCCTTCTTTCCATTTTGTTCGTTTCTCTTTATTGCCATTGAGGTTTCATAAATTCCTACAAGTTCAGCGTCAAATTTTGCTCTAATTTTTTGTATTAAAGCGTCAAATTTTTTGTTAGCCAATGGCTTGTAAACTCCAATTCCTTTGAATGAAATGTATTTTCCTAAAATAATAGACCATTCCCAATTGGCATAATGAGGAAGCATTAAAATGATGCTTTTGTTTTTTTGTTCAAACTCTTTTACAAGTTCAATATTTTGAAAAACAAATCGTTTTTTTAACTCTTTTTCTGATATATGCAGTGTTTTTATCATTTCAAAAAACAAATCACAGAAGTGTTTGTAGAACTCTTTTTCTATTTTCTCATATTCTTTTTCTGTAAGATTTGGAAAAGCTATTTTTAGGTTTTGTCTAACGGTTTTTTTTCTATATCCAATGATTTTGTATAGAATGAAACACACGAAATCCGAAAGTATATAAAGTAACTTAAAAGGCAAAATAGCAATAAATATCAAAAAAGGATATGCAAGGATATAAGCTAAAGTGTGCATTTTTTTTAGGTGTAAAGATACGATTTTCGTAGGTAGTTTGATAAAAAGTTGTAAATTGTTCTTCAAAAAAAAATATGATAGAAGTATTATTGATTATTATTGTTACAGTAATTCTTTCCATAAAGGGGTTTAACGATAGATTATTTTTTGAGAAATACAAATTCAATATTCGAAATATTCAAAACAAAGAATACATTCGAATGTTTAGTTCAGGCTTTCTACATGTAGATTATACACACTTGTTTTTCAATATGTTTACGCTTTATATGTTTTCAAATATATTGTTAGACGTTTTTGGTGTTTTGTATTTCGTGATATATTTTCTGAGTATGTTTATGGGGAGTTTATTTACATTGTATTTGCATAGAAACGAACCAAGATATTCGGCAGTTGGAGCTTCAGGTGCTGTGACAGGAATTGTTTATGCTGCCATTATTTTACACCCACAAATGTCTTTGTATTTGTTTTTTATTCCCATTCCAATACCTGCATATATTTTCGGAATTGGATATCTTCTTTTTTCACTTTATGGAATGGCAAAATTAAACGATGGAATAGGACATACGGCACATTTTGGAGGAGCTTTTGGAGGAATTTTATCAATGTTTTTATTTGGGATGAGTTATGTTGTAGCTAATTATCAAATGGTTATATTGTTATTGTTGCCATTTTTGTTGTT
>JBHBEQ010000106.1:0-3832 GCA_041785575.1 Flavobacterium sp. | reverse complement strand
CGTGTATAACTATCTTCCAGGGATTACCGGTCTTGGACAAATCAACGAAGTAGATATGTCTACTCCGAAAAAACTAGCGGAGTTGGATGCCGAAATGTATCAAAACCTAGATATCAAAACCTATTTTCGATACATCTTTGCCACCGTGGGCGGAAAAGGACAGGGGGATAGAGTACGGTAGGAAATATTAAATATCAGGATGTCATTTCAAAAAAAATGATAGAAGGAAAAATAACTAAAAGAAAAGTGATGCAAATGAAAAGAATTGTATCACTTTTTTTTTGAATAATTTAGGTGTAAATTTCTGAAAGTGAGATATGCCAAAATAGTACTGTATATTTTGGTTAATATGCTGTAATTCGATATAATAATAATTTTCTAAAGGTCGTTAAATAGAAAACTCTATGAATAAATTATTATATGGAATTAAACGTTAAATGCTATGTATGTAAAATATCCAACGAAGGTAGGGGGATACAAAATAATATTATTATAATCTATTTGAAAGAAATTGTTGGTGTAATAGTGGTATATACAATAAAAAAAGCGAGACTTTCGTCTCGCTAATAACCAAAAAAAACACTTATGAAAAACTCAAATTAACTTATAGTAGCATTAAGTTGCTAACTCTATAAGCAATGAGCGTTACAAATATATAAATAATTTTTATGCTTTTGCGTTTTTTGTATTTTTTTTTTACATCATTTCTTCTTGGTATGAATCGCTTGAGTCAGAAGATTGACGTTTTCTTTGATTATCTTTCTTGGATTGGTTGAATCTATATGTGAAAGAAAAATTAATAGTACGCTCTCTCCATTGCATCTCTGTATATCCAGAAGAAGTTGAAAGATTTGTTTCTACCATACGTTTACGTGAATTAAACAAATCTTGAACGTTTAATGAAATAGATGCTTTGTCTTTTATAATGTCTTTAGAGAAAGCTAAGTTTACATCAAAAGTACTTCTTGTGCGACCTTGAGCTGTTTTTTCTCCTGCTCTAAACGAACCGTTTGTTTGCCATTCAATGTCATACGGCAACGTAACTCTGTTGATTAATCTTGCTGTCCAAGTAAAAGTATCAACATCAAAATTTTGAGTTACACTGTTGTTGTCATAGTCTGTGAAGGTATAGTCACCTCTTCTTGACATTTGGTAAAGGTTGAGGTTACCATTCATTCTCCACCATTTGTATGGATTATAAGTTAGGTTAAACTCTAATCCTGTTCTGTATTCAGTAGCTAAGTTGATAGGAGTTGAATAAGTAATTGGAATACCTTCTTCGTTTACACCATCAATTCTACGAACCACTGTAGTTGCATTTTTTGTATGGTTGAAATATGCAGAAGTATTCAATGTGAAATGCCCCCATTTTTTCATATACTCTAATTGGAAAGAGTCTGTAAATGAAGGGTCTAAGTTAGGATTTCCAATGAATACGTTGATAGAACTTGAGTAGTTAGAGATAGGGTTCAAGAACCAACCTCTCGGACGGCGAACTCTACGGCTATAATTAACTCCAACAGTTTCATTTGTAGTGATTTCATAATTTAAGAATGCACTTGGGAAAAATGAATTGTATAACTTTTTGTTGAAGCTATTAGTTGCATATTGATTGATGTCGATATTGGTACCTTCCCAACGAAGACCTACCATATAGTTCCACTTGTCGATTTTATTTCCGTATTGCGTATAAAGTGCTTGGATATTTTCTTTGTATTCTAAATTGCTTTGATATCTTGTGTTATCTACAAATGTGTTAGTAGTTGTGTCTAATGTTTTAACTCCAAAAGTTGAAATTAATTCATTGAAATTACCCATATATCCTGCCTCAAAACGTCCGTTTCCAATTGGCAACACATAGTCAGCTTTAAGTTGGTTGCGAACTTCCTCTTGTGTTGAATTTGTTAAGTCATTTGCACTAACTACATTAGTTAATCTGTTTGCAGTAGATATATCCGAATATCCATCAGAATTGTTTTTAGATAGAGTTCCACTTACATTTAACTGATGTCCTTTTTTATCAAAGTTGTATATGAATTCTGTTGTATAATCTAAAGAGTTTCTATTACCAGTCTCGTTTGCATTACGAACATTAGCATAATTCAACGTTTGGTCTGGGGCAAGATTGTCATAGTTGATTACTCTCGTATTATCGCTACTTCCTTCTCTATAACCTAAGTTGTTACTCCAAGTTAACTTTGATGTAAGTTCTAAGTCGAATCCGATATTCCCATTAAAACCTTTCATTAAATCGGTATTTTTTGAATATTCGTTTACGAATTGAGTAGTTTCGCCTGTAGTTTCATCAAAATATCTCGTTTCGTTTAACGAATTACCAAAAGTTTTATTGTTTCTATAACCAAGATTTGAGTAAATGTTATATCCTTTTCCTTTGTAGTTTACGTTAGCAGATGCTCCATATCCCCAAGGGTTGCTGGCAGTAATTGTTGTACTACCATTAAATCCTGTATTAGCACCTTTTTTTAATTTAATGTTGATAATACCACCACCACCTTCTGCTTCATATCTAGCAGATGGGTTTGTGATAACTTCTACTTGTTCAATTGCATCTGCCGAAAGCATTTTTAATGCATCAGAGATACTCGCAGCCAATCCTGTAGGTCTACCGTCGATAAGTACACGTACAGATTCGTTTCCTCTAAGACTAACATTACCATCTGAATCTACTTGAACAGAAGGAATATTGTCTAAAACATCACCTGCATTACCACCTTTTACAACGATATCGTTACCTACATTGTACACTTTTTTATCCAAATAAAGTTCTACTGGTGATTTCTCAACATTTATAACAATATCATCAATAGTCTCCGTGTCTTCACCTAATTTGATGATTCCCATATCTTTATTTTCATTCAAGTACACATCTTTAAGAGTGTAGGTAGTATAACCCAAAAATTCAAAAGAAATGTTATACGTACCAGAAGTGATAGGAATATTAAATTTTCCCTCACTGTCCGTAAGATCTCCATTTAGATAATCTGGATTTGTAGGACTCGTAATTGCTACTGTCGTATATTCCAAAGGTAAATTGGTTTTTGCGTCAATAACTTTACCAGTAATTTTTAATTCGGTTTTTTGTTGAATTTCTGGACGTGAATTGGAAGTAGTTTGTCCAGTAGTTTCTGTCTGCGCAAAGGCTGGCAATGACACGATGGTTATTGCACTAGCGCATAGAATGTGTTGAAATTTATTCATTTTACTCTCTAATAATTCATCGGCAAATGTACTTTTTTGCAGATGAATTATTAGAGAATATTATGTTAAATGTTTATTATAAAATAGTTGCTATTTTTTCTGTAGGACGAGCTATTACTCCTTTATTTCCGTTTATCACAATTGGACGTTCGATGAGTTTTGGATTTTCGACCATTACTCGAATAATTTCTTCATCAGAAAGTTCTTTATTGGCAAATTGTTCTTTCCAAATAGTCTCTTTCGTTCTCATAAGTTCTATTGGTTTGATTTTAAGTATGTTGATAATATCCTTAAGCTCTTTTTCTGTAAGGGATTCGTCAAGGTATTTTACCGTGTTAAACTCAATGTTGTGTTCTTCTAAATAGCAAACACCTTCTCTTGATTTGCTACATCTTGGGTTGTGATATATTGTAATCATTTATGTAAAAATTAAAAAGGTTGCAGATGTATTTGTACACGTGCAACCTATTGGGTTGAAATCATCTTAGTTGTGCTTGAACTTCTTGTTCTAACGTTTGAGTAATTTTACTCATCAAAGCTTCGATTTTTGCATCTGTAAGTGTTTGAGTTTCATCTTGAATTTTAATGCTTATAGCATAAGATTTTTTGCCTT
>JBHBEQ010000105.1:0-3971 GCA_041785575.1 Flavobacterium sp. | reverse complement strand
AGTAGAGGAATATTATTTTTCTGAAAAAGTTACTTTCAAACAAAAAATAAAAGTTAATAATCCTAATAATACTAAAATCCTTTTAGATTTAGATTATCAGGCTTGTGTTACAGAATGTATCTTTATAGAAAAGTATTTTGTTTTTGATGTAAAAAAATTAACATCTATCGAAGTAGCTAACTTTGAGGGGTATATTAAAGATAATGATGCTCAAAAAGCAGTAGCTTCTGGAGAAACTAAAGGAGATAATGACCAAAAACAAGAACAAAGAGGTTTATGGGCAATATTTATTTTCTCGTTTTTAGGAGGATTTGCAGCACTATTGACTCCTTGTGTATTTCCAATGATTCCAATGACTGTGAGTTTCTTTACAAAACAAAGTAAATCAAAGGCAAAAGGAATTAAGAATGCGATAATTTATGGAGTTTCTATTATCGTAATTTATGTAGTTTTAGGATTATTAGTTACCAAATTATTCGGAGCAGATTCGCTAAATGCATTGTCTACAAATGTTTGGTTTAACGTAGTATTTTTTGCAATTTTAGTGGTATTTGCTGTATCGTTTTTGGGAGCATTTGAAATTATGTTACCAAACTCTTGGGCTAATAAAATTGATAAACAAGCTGATAGAGGAGGTCTTGTAGGTATCTTTTTTATGGCATTGGCGTTAGCAATTGTTTCATTTTCTTGTACAGGGCCAATTGTAGGAACATTACTTGTAGAAGCAGCTTCTAAAGGAGGAATTGCACCTTTGGTAGGAATGATAGGATTCTCTTCAGCACTTGCTTTGCCATTTATGCTTTTTGCGATGTTCCCAGGATGGTTAAATTCACTACCGCGTTCTGGTGGATGGATGAACTCAGTGAAAGTATCTTTAGGATTTTTAGAATTAGCTTTGGCGTTAAAATTCCTTTCAAACGCAGACTTAGTTCTTCAATTAGGATGGTTACAAAGAGAAATTTTTATCGCTTTATGGATAGCAATTTTTGGAGCTTGGGCGATGTATTTATTTGGGAAAATACAATTGCCACACGATTCTCCTATAACTAATCTATCTGTAGGGCGTGCTTTATTGGCAATTTTAGTTACAACTTTTACTATTTATATGGTTCCAGGTCTTTGGGGAGCGCCATTAAAAATCCTTTCAGGAATGACACCTCCACAAACATACTCTGAAAGTCCAAAAGGATTTGGAGGTGGAGGAGTAGCTGCTGCTATTGAACTTCCAGAAGGAGCAAAAGAAGGTCCAAACGGAATTGTAACATTTACAAATTATGACAAAGGTATGGCTTATGCCAAAGAAGTTGGAAAACCAGTTTTACTCGACTTTACAGGACATGCGTGTGTAAATTGTAGAAAAATGGAAGATCACGTATGGACAGATAGTAAAATTTTACCTTTACTTAAAGAAGATGTTGTTTTGATTTCACTTTATGTTGATGATAAAAAAGTTTTACCTGAATCAGAACAATATATTTCTAAAACAACAGGGAAGAAAATTAAAACTATTGGAAATAAGTGGAGTGATTTTCAAATTGAAAAATATCAAGCTAACGCACAGCCTTACTACATTGTATTAGACAATGAAGGAAACAATTTAAACGAGCCAGTAGGATATACTCCAGATGTTGATACGTACAAACAATGGTTAGAAAACGGAATAAACGCCTATAAAAAATGAGAAAATATATAACATTAGCTTTACTAGCTTTTGGAACCTATGCAAATGCACAGATTAAAACACCTCAAGCTAGTCCTAAATCAAAAGTAGAACAAGTTGTAGGGTTGACTTCTGTTTCTGTAGAGTACGCAAGACCTGCAAAAAGAGGAAGGTTGGTTTTTGGGGAACTTGTAACTTATGGTAAAATGTGGCGAACAGGAGCTAACGAAAATACGATAGTTACTTTTGCTGATGATGTAGTAATAAACGAGAAGACATTACCTGCAGGTAAATACGCGCTCTACACAGTGCCAAGAGCAGACAATTGGAGTGTGATATTTTATGCAGATACCCAAAACTGGGGATTGCCAAAAGAGTGGGATGAAGAAAAAGTGGCTTTAACTTTTTCGGTATCACCTCAACACCTCAATAGAATGGTAGAGTATTTTACCATTGCTGTAAATCCAGTAAATCTAAATAGTGGAGAAATAGTCATCGAATGGGAAGATACTCAAATTACAATTCCATTCAATGTGCCTACACATAAAATAGCAATGGAAAGTATCGAATCTACATTGGTAAATAGCAAAGAATATAGAGACTTTTTCTCTGCAAGTCAGTACCTATATGCAGTAGATGGAAATATGGAAGATGCTCTTAAATATATTGAAGAAGCAATCCGATTGAGTGGTGATGAACCAGCTTATTTCGTATTACGTCAAAAAGCTCTAATCCAAGCTAAAATGGGTAATAAAAAACAAGCTATCGAAACAGCAAAACTGTCAAACGAAGCTGCAAGAAAAGCTGATAATATGGAATATGTTCGAATGAATAACGAATCTATTCTACAATGGTCAAAATAATTTCCAAAAAAGCTGTCCAAACGGACAGCTTTTTTTATCTTTGTTTTTAAAAATATAGCCTAAATGAAAAAGTTACAGATGGTTGACTTAAAAAGTCAATACGAACATATTAAAGAGGAAATAAATACAGGAATTCACGAAGTATTAGAAACTACAGCATTTATCAATGGACCTAAAGTTGTTGAGTTTCAACAAAATTTAGAAAAATACTTAGGAGTAAAACACGTGATTCCGTGTGCTAACGGAACAGATGCTTTGCAAATAGCAATGATGGCACTGGGATTAAAACCTGGAGACGAAGTTATTACTGCCGATTTTACATTTGCAGCTACAGTAGAGGTAATTGCTTTGTTAGGACTTACACCAGTATTGGTTGATGTTGAAGAGGATACGATGAATATTTCAATAGAAGCTATTGAAAAAGCTATCACTCCGAAAACTAAAGCAATAGTTCCTGTACACTTATTCGGTAGAGCTGCAAATATGCAAGCGATTGTTGATTTGGCTCAAAAACACCAACTATATGTAATAGAGGATAATGCTCAAGCTATTGGTGCAAATTACACTTGGAGTAATGGTGAAAAGCAAAAAGTAGGAACTATTGGGCATATAGGAGCAACGTCGTTTTTTCCATCAAAAAATTTAGGATGTTATGGCGATGGAGGAGCAATTTTTACCAATGATGATCAATTGGCACATATTATTAGAGGAATTGTAAATCACGGTATGTATGAGCGCTACCACCACGATGTTGTAGGTGTAAATTCTCGTTTAGATAGTTTACAAGCAGTAGTGCTAAATGCAAAACTACCTCATTTAGATGCCTATAATCAAGCGAGAAGAAATGCGGCATTAAAGTACAATGAAGCGTTCAAAGATTGCAAAGAATTGATTACACCTGACTTTGATGTTACGGGAGATGATCATGTTTTCCATCAATATGTAATGCGTGTAGTAAATGGCAAACGCGATGAGTTATTAGCTCATTTACAAGCTCAAAATATACCTTGTGCAATTTATTATCCAATTCCACTACACAAACAAAAAGCATATGTAGATGAGAGATATAACGATGCAGATTTTGTAGTAACAAATAAATTAACCCAAGAGGTAATTGCGCTTCCTATGCATACAGAGTTAGATGAAGAGCAAATTCAATTTATAACAAGTGAAATTATAAAATTCTTAAAGTAGTCGTTTATGAATCCTATTTTTTCAAGTTCGCAATTGATTTTTGCAGCAGTTGCTTTAGTTGTTTTTATTGTGTTGGTTTTGTTTATGTATCGCAAAGATATAGATACGCACAAGCTACATTTCAAAGGTGCACGTTGGGTAATGTTTTCTATAATAGGATTTATTGCATTGTTGTTTTTAGTAAAAATCCTATTAAAGGATTAAAATCTATTTTAATTAAAAAAAGTTATATGAAAGTACTAAAATATGTTTTT
>JBHBEQ010000104.1:0-4248 GCA_041785575.1 Flavobacterium sp. | reverse complement strand
CAATATGTTTGTGTATGTCATTTAGTGATTAAAAACTAAATATTTTTTTATCATACTTTTTGTTTAATTTAAATATTTTAATTATCATGAAAAAAATAGCTTTACCCCTCGCATTAGTTTTGGTTTTGAGTCTTTACTCTTTTGTAAACTTTCAAGATAAGTTTAAATTACACGAAATTATTGGTCGTTTAAACGAAAAGCAAGTTGAAGAAATAAAAAAAATATCTATTAAAGATACAAATGGCTTCAAATATGCCCAAAAATATAAAAACAAGGGTACATTCACAAACTTTGTAACAACAACCTCCTCTCAAAAGATAACAGAAGAAGATGAAAAAAAATTACAAGAAATTATTCTCAAATATAAATAATGGCATCAAGGCTGGTGTATTAGTTCTCGTAATTTTTTCCTTTGTTTTCGTTTCATTTTCTACTGCATATACAAGTTTTATCTCCTTTTATGAAAAAAAAGGAGTCCCGTGGATTGACACTATGCTATCTAGTGTCTATAACATAAAACTCTACGATTTGTTTCTAACATATACGGGATTAGACACTGGATATGGCTTTTTCTCACCCAATGTGAAGAGTGATATTGTAATCATCAACACCCTATACAAAGATGGGAGCGTAGAAAAAAAATTACCCAACGATTATTTAACCACTAGAGAAGGAAAAATTCGCTTTAGAGGAGCTAGTGATCTTTTTATGGACAAACTTTCTATAGAAGAGAAAAAACTGGAAAAGAAAACTGGAGAAGAAAATAGCTACGAAAAAAAAGAAGACTCGTTAAAATTACAGTTTTTCAAGATTGTCCTCAAACAAATGAATAAACATTATCTCTATAATAGTGTTAAAAATTACGATTCCGTAAATACAGAAGTTTATTTGTACCACTACCCTACATTAAAAGAATATCCCAACCTTAAACCTAAACTTATCAAAATAGAAAGTATTACATTGACAAAATGAGAACCATTTATTCCTTTTTCTTCGGAAAGCACGTAGAAAATCCTGATTTTTTAGTATTTTTCAGAATATCTGTAGGAATAATTTTATGTATCCACTTTCTGTCTTTAGGAGCTGATTTTGACACGTTATACGGAATAAACAAATCTTTGCCAACAGATATACAAACTTATAACATCCACACTCCAATCTTATATTATGACAATATTGTACATTACATAAGCATTTGGTTTGAAATTTCTACACAAACTGCCGAAAAATGGTATTTCGTACTCTATTGTACGCTCTGTGTTTTTATTATAAGTGGCTTTTTTTCAAGAGCTAGTGCATTGGTTTTATTAATTCTCCAAATAGGATGGATAAAAAGCAGTTATTTTTACACCTATGGTGTAGATTTTTTCTGTTCGATATCTCTATTCTATTTAGTATTATTACCTTCTGACGACTATTTTTCATTAAAAAAAGTATTCTCTAAAAATTTTAAACCTACAGAAAACCTAACGCCTTTTAGAAGACTAATGCAAATACATTTGAGTTGGGCTTACGGAATTTCTGGATTAGAGAAGCTGTTAGGATACAATTGGAGAAATGGAGAATCTATATGGAAAGCAATGCATCTGCCAAGTTTTAACAATCCTTTTGTTGAAACAATCAATTATCTAGGACAGTTCGCGTGGCTTTTTGTAATTTCGGGTTGGCTTATCATTTTTATCGAATTTCTCTATCCATTATTTATAAACATAAGAAAAACAAGAAAAATTTGGTTGTTTATTACAATATTGATGCATATCTTTATCGCTTTAACACTAAATTTATATTTCTTTTCATCTATAATGATTGTTTGGAATATCACTAATTTTTATTTTGAAGACAAAACTAAAAAAGAGAATATATGAAAAAAAATATCTTATTTATCAGTTTATTTGCTACAGCTCAAGTTTTTGCACAAAACGACACGATTGCAAAAACTGCTTCTGATAGCATTGTAACCCAAATAGACGATTGGCAAGAAAATGAATTGGATGAATCTTTAGAAGAAATTGTTATAGAATTTAAACGCAAAATTCAACTAAAACAAAAAGGTGGAAAATATGAAGTAAATCTCGAAAACACAAATTTCAACAAATTTGCCGATACCTGGGAAGGTTTAAAAAACATCCCAATGCTTCAAACTACAGATGGAAATGAATTAAAAATAAAAGGCAAAACAGCTATTGTAGAGATTGATGGCGTTCGCACAGAGCTAAGTAGTGAAGAACTCGAAAGTTATTTACGCAGCCTAAATCCAGATACTGTAAGTAAAATAGAAATCATCTCTAATCCTGGAGCAATGTATGATTCGTCTGTTGATGCGGTGGTAAATATTGTTTTAAAACAAAAAGAAAAAGGTTATCGCTTTTCTATTAGTGAAAATGCAGGTAGTAGAACCAAACCTTTTTCACATACCAATGCAAATTATTCAACTAATTTCAATAAACTGTATTTATACACAAGCTATAATTTTAACTATACTGACATTTCTACAAACGCTGATACAGAAATTCAAAGTGCAGCACACGGCATTCAAAAATATACTCAACTAAACAACACCATCTCTCGTTCGCACAACTTTCAGTTGAATTTAACCTATAAAGTAAACGAGAAAAACAACATCTATTTTTCAGGTCTTTACACTAATGGAACAAACGACGGAAGTGGTAGAATGATTGCCGATTTTACGAATAGAAATACAAACAAACAAGGGAAAAATGATTTCTTACGCCTATCTCAAGTATGGAAATCTAATCTCTCTGACAAGTTAGAATTAAAAGCTGGAAGTTATCAGATATTCAACAATTCAAACAGTACTTTAAACGTATTTGAAAACAGCGATAACCAACAACAAAAACTAGAAAACAATACGCCAATTATCATTGGTTTTGCTGACTTGAGCCTCACTTCTACTCTAGGAAAAACAGAATTTGGTTCTCGTTTTCACTCTATTGCTCAGAAAAATAACAACTATACTTTCTTAGAAAACAATCAAATAAGTACTCCATTTTATTACAACGAAAAAGTATTGGCTCTGTACTTAAATCATTCGTATGATTTTAATGATAACAATTCATTCACCGCAGGTATACGAACAGAAAGTACTTTTTCTGATTATACTTTTGAAAATAATATCCTCAATCAAAAACTTCACGATAAACAAACGTACACTAATTTATTGTTTAATTTGGGATATTTTTGGAACAACGAAAAAACATACCATTCTCTTGCTTTGAGAAAACAAATCTCAAGGCCAGATTACGGAAACATCAATCCGTTTAGAAGCTTCAACAACGATATTACACAAAACACAGGAGATCAAGATATAAAACCTATGCTTTCATACAGCTTGAGTTATGAATTGATGGTTAACAAATTTTTATTTTCTATTTCTGGTACATACGTAGACAATTTCATCTCCAATTTTATGGAAGAAGACAATGGAACGATACTAAGTACGTATAAAAACTTTGATAATTTGTATGTTACCAATTTCGCTGCAGAATACAACAACCACATTTTAAACGGAAAGTGGAATATTCGACCAACATTTGATTTAAGTCTAATAAAATTAAACGACAATACCTACGACATTAAAAAAAGTACACCTATAGTCTCATTTGGAATAAACAACAGCATAGATTTGGGAAAAGATTATTTGTTTAACCTTAATTACCACCATACACTTATGTATAAAGATGGTTTACTCCAACACAGACACACCCAAACATTAAGTTCAAGTTTGTCAAAGAAAATTAAAAACTTCAATATCATTGTCTATGCAAATGATATTCTAAAATCTAATATTCAAGGAATTAAAACATTGCTTGACAACTATTACTACGGTACTGAACAATATGCCGATACTAGAAATTTTGGTGTTTCACTAAGATATACTTTTACTGGAAAACGCTATAAAGCACAAGAAGTAGAGAAAATCCAAGATAGTACCATAGACAGATTATAAGACAAAATTAATAACGACTAAAACACTCTGTAAATCCATCCGGAAGCAGGGTGTTTTTTTTTTATTTGATTAGAATCAAATGACACAATAAAAAAGCTATCAATTAAAGTCGTAAATACCACTTCTTGCACTTGTAGGAAACGCTCCTACACTTGTAGGAAACGCTCCTACACTTGGGGGAAAGCTTCCTACACTTGGGGGAAACGTTCCTACACTTGGGGGAAAGCTTCCTACACTTGGGGGAAAGCTTCCTACACTTGGGGGAAAGCTTCCTACACTTG
>JBHBEQ010000103.1:0-15509 GCA_041785575.1 Flavobacterium sp. | reverse complement strand
CGCTCTGTTGGAAATTTTTTGACTAATCTTATCGCTGGTATCATTGCTTATCATTTTCTTCCAAAGAAACCTTCTTTGAAATATGAAACCATAGAAACCAATCAGTTAGCTTTGTTTTATTAATCGAACTCGGGTTAATAATTATTTTCTACAAATTATTCCCACACTACTTGAACAGATTCCACCTTAGAATTTTGCAATGTTAATTTTTTTACCATACCTTCAACTACTTTATTGCAATCTCCCAAAGTAGTATCACCATTTGTAACTGTATATTTTGTGTGAAATTTTCTACCATGAATATCTACGCCTTTAACATAAAATACACACGGCTTTTTATCTTTATCTTCAACCTGCTGTTCCATTATAGTGGTCTTCAAATTATTTTTTTCACTAACAATTTCATTGTTTGCTATTGAATTTGTTGAAAAAACCATCAAAGCAATGGCAGAAAACACTATTTTTTTCATATTTTTAAGTTTTAAATTCATCTACTTCATGCAGAACATTTTAAGTCGCTGTTGCAGACAATTCCGACTATCTTATCTATTTTGCAAAATATTTTAGATACTCAAACATAATAATAAAAAAAACCTCTATTTTTTTAACTTTATTTTAACATTTTACTATTTCTCTATTAACTTTTGTCATTAAATAAAAAAGCCGTCCTTTTCAGACAGCCTTTATTTCTAACTATATATTTTTGAATACTAAAACACAAATCCTGTTTCCAACTCTAATGGTATTTGCCTTTGCTGAAACCATCGCGCAGTAAGTTCTCCCCTTAGCACAATGCGCTCTCCAATTACTTCAAGCCAACTACCTTCGCGCAATCCCAAAACTGGCTGTGTATTAAACACATGAAACTCGTTGATTCTTGTTTCTCGTGTTTCCCCCATGTGTGTAGAACCTTCAATAAGGTCTAAATAATGTGGATTGATATTAAACGGCACTATTCCCAATGTTTTAAAACTAGGTGGATACACTATTGGCATATCATTGGTAGTTTCCATCGTGAGTCCTGTAATATTACTTCCTGCAGAACAACCCAAATACGGACACCCTGCCTCTATTTTTTCTCTGAGCACATCAAACAATTGATGTTGATGCAATTGTTTTACCAATAAAAATGTGTTTCCTCCTCCTACAAAAAATGCTTCAGCTGATTGTATACCTTCTTTCCAATCACTAAACTCATGTAGCCCTACCACATTTTTGTTTATCGTTTTAAAAACTTTTGCCACTTTTGCAGTATAATCATCATGCGAAACACCTGAAGGTCGCGCAAAAGGGATAAAAGTTATTGTATTAACACCTTGATACAATTGTTCTAATTCAGGCAATAAATATTCTAAATATTCCTTTCCAAAAACTGTCGACGTACTAGCTATAATCATTTTTTTCATAGGACAAATATATTCATTTTTTATTCGAATAGGTGCAAAAACAGCACTTCATTCCGTTGGATATTTTTTCATTTTTATCTACCTTGCGAACTTGGATTACAACCTAATTCGTTTGAAAATGAAAGAAAAATTTTACCAATACATACAGAATTTGCAAGACCAAATCACTTCTGCTTTGGAAGAAATAGACGGAACTGCTAAATTCAAACAAGATTTATGGGAACGTCCTGGAGGTGGTGGTGGCAGAACTCGCGTGATTGAAAACGGAAGTGTTTTCGAAAAAGGTGGTGTAAACATTTCTGCCGTACATGGCAAACTTCCAGAAGCTATGCAAAAAGCTTTTCAAGTAGATGATGTAAACTTCTATGCTTGTGGTATCAGTCTTGTAATACACCCTAAAAGTCCGATGGTTCCTACTGTTCATGCCAATTGGAGATATTTTGAAATGTATGACAAACAAGGCAACAAAGTAAATAGTTGGTTTGGCGGTGGTCAAGACCTAACTCCTTATTATTTGTTTGAAGAAGATGCTATTCACTTCCATAAAATTTGCAAGACTGCTTGTGATAAACACCATCCTGATTTTTATAAAAAATTTAAAGAACAATGCGATGCTTATTTTTGGAATGCTCACCGCGATGAAGCACGAGGCGTTGGAGGATTGTTTTTTGACCACTTACAAACTACAGATGAAATGAGCATGGAAAATTGGTATGCATTCGTAACAGAAGTTGGCGACAGCTTTTTATCTGCATATTTACCAATTGTGGAAAAGAGGAAAAACACGCCTTATTCCGATGCGAATAGAACTTGGCAAGAGATAAGACGTGGTAGATATGTGGAATTCAACCTGGTTCACGATAAAGGAACTACTTTTGGATTGAAAACTAACGGTAGAATCGAATCTATTTTAATGAGTTTACCACCCCACGTACAATGGGTTTATGACCATCATCCAGAACCAAATAGCGAAGAAGCAAAACTTATCACTGTCCTAAAACACCCTAAAAATTGGATTTAATTACTATTTAACTATTATTTTTTTATTATGAACAATATACTTCATTTATTAGCAAGATTACAAGGACAATTTATCAACATTTTACGTTTCGGCATATTTGTAGTGATGGCTTGGATTGGC
The DNA here is from genome assembly GCA_041785575.1 of Flavobacterium sp. Lineage (GTDB taxonomy): Bacteria > Bacteroidota > Bacteroidia > Flavobacteriales > Flavobacteriaceae > Flavobacterium. The sequence continues at coordinate 12,962 of JBHBEQ010000103.1, read as the reverse complement.
GGACTAAAGGCTTTTCCTTATGAAGCTGATGGTATCGTACCTTTCGTAACCAACAGTCCGTTTATGAACTTTTTTTACAACAATACTGGAAAAACAGCTATCAACGATAAAAACGAAGTCGTTGCTGAATATACTTTATACAAAAACCCAGAAGGTAAAACTGTAGAAAAAAACATCAATTGGCATAAACAAAATGGCACTTACACATTCTCGTATGGATTAGGTGCTGTAATTTGCATCATTGGTACATTAGTTCTTTTAGGCATTTGGTTTCCTAAAATCGGACTCCTTGGAGGATTGCTTACATTTGGTATGTCGCTAGTTACCTTGTCTTTCTTAATCACAACTCCAGAAGTTTACGTACCAAACCTTGGTGGAGATTTTCCTACTCCTCATTTTGGTTTTCCATATCTTTCGGGAGCAGGAAGACTAGTTCTAAAAGATATTATTATGCTTGGAGGTGGACTTGTTGTTGCCTCAGATGCTGCAAGAAAAATTCTAAAAAAACAATCTTAACAAAAAATATAAATACAGATGTTTCCATTACACAGAGGACGAAGACTACGAACAAGCGAATCCATTCGAAGTTTAGTACGCGAAACCAGCTTGAGTCCGGCAGATTTTATTTTTCCAATGTTTATTGTAGAAGGTGAAAATCAAAAAATAGAAATCCCTTCTATGCCAGGAATTTTTAGACGTTCGATAGACCTTACCGTTAAAGAGGTTAAAGAACTTTACGATTTAGGTATAAGAGCGATAAACATCTATGTAAAAGTAGATGATCAACTCAAAGACAACACAGGAAAAGAAGCTTGGAATCCTGAAGGCTTGATGCAACGTGCTATACGTGCAATCAAACAAGCGGTTCCTGATATGGTAGTAATGCCAGACGTTGCACTAGACCCCTATTCTATTTACGGACACGACGGCATCATCAAAAACGGAGATATCGAAAACGATTCAACAGTAAATGCATTGGTAAAAATGGCTATTTCTCATGCCGAAGCAGGTGCAGATTTTGTTGCTCCTTCAGATATGATGGACGGTCGTATATTACGACTAAGAGAAGGTTTAGACAAAGCCGGATTTACTAATGTGGGGATTATGAGTTATTCTGCAAAATACGCTTCTGCTTTCTATGGTCCGTTTAGAGATGCTCTTGATTCAGCACCAAAAGAAACTGGCGAAATTGTTCCAAAGGATAAGAAAACCTACCAAATGGACTATGCGAATAGAATAGAAGCCATTAAAGAAGCTGTTTGGGATGCAGAAGAAGGAGCTGATATTGTTATGGTAAAACCAGGTACATCTTACTTAGACATTGTTCGTGAAGTGAAAGACAATGTAAATATTCCGGTTGCTGTTTTTCACGTTTCTGGAGAATATGCCATGATTAAAGCTGCTGCAGAAAAAGGTTGGCTCGACCACGACAAAATTATGATGGAACAACTTATGTGTATCAAAAGAGCCGGTGCAAGTCTTATCTCTACCTACTTTGCTAAAGAAGCTGCCATATTGCTCAATAAATAACATAAAAAAGCTGTCCTTTCGGACAGCTTTTTTATTATAAAATACTTAACCTTTAAAATTTGGTTTGCGTTTTTCTAAAAAGGCAATTGTTCCTTCTTTAAAATCTGATGTTCCAAAACAATAACCAAAATTGCGAATTTCTGTTTCAAATCCATTAACACCATCCGTATATAAAGCATTGATAGCATCAATTGCTTGTGCAATTGCAGTTGGCGAATTTTTTGCAATTTTTTGAGCAATTCCAAAAGTAAAATCTAACAATTCTGATTGCGGCACCACATAGTTTACCAATCCGTAATTTAATGCAGTAGGGGCATCAATCATTTGTGCTGTCATAATCATTTCCATCGCACGTCCTTTACCTATCAATTGAGGTAATCTTTGTGTCCCTCCGTAACCTGGTATCACACCAAGAGTTACTTCCGGAAGTCCCATTTTTGCGTTATCTGATGCAATTCTGAAATGCGCTGCCATTGCCAATTCCAATCCTCCACCTAAGGCAAATCCATTTACCGCTGCAAGTACAGGTGTAGAAAGATTTTGCACAAAATCAAACAAAAGTTCTTGTCCTTTTGCTCCTAGTTGAGTGCCTTGTGTTGCATCAAAATTTGCAAATTCTGAAATATCTGCTCCTGCAACAAACGATTTTTCACCACTTCCTGTTACTACAATCACTCGTATCTCTTTGTCTTTATTCAACACGTCAAACGCTTCGTGAAGCTCTTGAATTGTAGCTTTGTTTAATGCGTTTAACTTCTCAGGTCTGTTGATGGTAAGTAGTGCTATTTGCTCTCTTTTCTCTACTAAAATATTTTCAAAATTCATTTTATCTATTTTTAAGTTATTGGTAATTCTACATAAAAGGTCATCCCTTCATTTTCGTTATTTTCAAAATATATTTTACCGTTATATGACTCTACTATATTTTTTATCATAGCCAAGCCCAAGCCCATTCCACTTGTTTTTGTTGTAAACTTAGGTTCAAAAATCTTTTCTTGAATTTCATCAGAAGCTCCACTACCGTTGTCTTTTACCTCAAGTATAACGGTTTGATTATTTAATCTGTACACGCTTACATCAATTCGCGGATGCTCTTTGTTATCTGGCATTGCTTGTATGGCGTTTTTAACCAAATTGGTTACTACACGAATAATCTGTGTTCTATCAAAAGTAGTAATTATTTCTTCTTCATCGGAGTGAAAATAAATAAAATCTTGATTAAAAATCTCCAATGCTAACTGAACTATTTTTACAAGATTCAACGTTTCATTTTCTTGCGCTGGCATCGAAGCAAAATTAGAAAATGCAGATGCTACAGACGACATTGTGTCTATTTGCTGTATGAGCGTTTCACAAAAGTTTTTCATTTTTTCCTTTACATCAGGATCTTCAGGATTAAACTTCATTTGAAACATCTGCACCGTAAGACGCATCGGAGTAAGAGGATTTTTAATTTCGTGAGCTACTTGTTTTGCCATTTCACGCCAAGCCGATTCTCTTTCAGAACGTGATAATTTCACTGCACTTTCCTCTAGCAAATCAACCATATTATTATAGGATTCTATTACGGTCATCAATTCTTTTGATGCATTTTCTATATTTAACTTTTCATTTTTCTTCTTTCTACCAAACTGTGTTTTTTGGATGTGATTAGCAATCAAATACAAACTATTGGATATATACGACGACAAGAAATATCCCAACACTATCGATAGCAAAAGCATAATTGCATAAATCTGCCCAAAACGCCATAAAAATTGATTAAAATCCTCTCTGTATATAGACATATCCTCTTTATAAGGAAGCGTCAATATCCCTAAAGGCTCTTTTCTAGTTCCGTATATTTCACGATAGGAAGTTCGGAATCTTTCCCCATCTTCTATCTTTAAATCAACAAATTTCTTATCTGGTGAAAGGTCGATGAGCTTTAAAATATTTTTGGATAAATCTTTTGGCTTTACATATTCGGTATTAAAAGAGGCATTTGAAGAAATCAACAAATTCCCTTGAGGATTATATATTTCTACTTTCATAGAATGGATACTTGCCAGTTCGTGTATCTTATCCTTAAATATGGTAGGTATATTCTCAGGTGTTAACTTATACGTAGTAGTTTTGAGTACAAATTCTAAGTGTTCGTTGATTGCATTTTCTTTTCTTGTCAACCGTTCTTCGTGAAAAGTTCTTGCTAAATGCTGATATTGGTAATACACCACAAATCCAATCAATACAAATGCTATCAAGGTCAAGAATATCATAGAAATGAATATTCTCGATTTTAGCGACATGTTTTTTATGGTGTTATAGTTTTTCATTTATTCTATTTTGCTTGTCTTACTCTTTTGTAGAATTTGTATCCCAACATCAACAACACAAAGAGTCCTACCAATCCTACAAGTCCGAAGATCCAATCTATTGCGTTTTTCAAAATTACCAAAAACACTACTGAAAATAATATAATTGTAGCTCCTTCGTTCCAAATTCGGAAAAACGAACTCGATTTTTGTAGTTTATCACTTGCCATTTGATTCACAAAACGATGACATTGTATGTGATAAATCCACAACAATACGATAAAAAACAACTTTACGTGCATCCAACCTAAATGCAAAAGAGCTTGATTGATCAACAACATCCACACGCCAAATACAGTAGCAAGTATCCCTGCTGGAAAGGTAATGATATACCACAATCTATTTGCCATAAGGCGGTATTGCTCGCTAAGGATTTGCTTTTCTACAGCTGGTTTTTGTTGAGCTTCTGCATAGTATACAAACAATCTTACAATGTAAAAAAGCCCCGCAAACCAACATACTACAAATATTATATGTAATGCTTTTAGATACAGATACATCATATTTTTATTTCCATTCTTTTATCCAACCTACCAAGGCATCTATCCAATAATCTTCATCGTTGAGACAAGGAATCATTCGAAAAACTTCTCCACCATTTTCTTTAAAGTCTTTTCCTGCCTCCATTTCTATTTCTTCAAGAGTTTCGATACAATCTGCAACGAAAGCTGGCGTTACTACAGCTAATTTTTTCACTCCTTGTTTTGCCAACTCAACTACCCTGTCTGATGTAAAAGGCTCTAACCATTTATCTGAACCTAATCTGGATTGAAAAGACTGAGAATAACTTCCTTCTTTTAATTCTAACTTTTCAACCGTCAATCTCGTGGTTTCAAAACAATGTGTACGATAGCAATACTCTGCTTCAAGTGTACCTGGTTTACAACAATATTCTTGGTCTTTAATCTTTATATTTTTGTGCTTCCCTGTCTTATCTGTTTTTCGCAAATGACGCTCGGGAACACCGTGGTAAGAAAACAATAAATGATCGAAATCCTCTCCTTTTAAACCTTCTTTTATACGTCTAGAAAGCGACTCTATATATTCTTTTCTATCATAAAATGCTGGAAATTTCACCAATTGCATATCTTGAAACTGCTCTTTTATCAACTGTTCTGCCAACACTTCTATCGTTTCTGTTGTTGCCATTGCATACTGTGGATATAAAGGCATCAGCAATACTTTGCGTACGCCTTTTTCATAAAGCCCTCGCAGTCCTTTCTCAATAGATGGCGTGCCATAACGCATGGCTAATGCTACAGGTTTGTCTACGCACTGTTGCACTTTCTCTAGAGTTCGCTTAGATATTACTATAAGAGGAGAACCTTCTTTCCACCATATTTTCTTATATGCTGCTGCTGATTTTTTCGGACGTGTTCGCAAAATAATCCCTTTTACAAGCATATAACGCAGTATATAGGGCAAGTCTATTACGCGCTCATCCATCAAAAATTGCTCTAAATATGGCTTCACTGCCTCTGGCGTTGGGGCTTCAGGCGAACCTAAATTTACTAGTAAAACTCCTCTCATCCTTATTACTTTTCCGCAAAGGTAAACAATTTCAAAATTATACTTTGTTTTTTATCTCATTTCCCCATTTATCCCCTATAAATTATCTATTGCATAGTTTTATTTCTATTGCACAGTTAAAATAACAATGAACACTCGAATAAAAAAAGAGCCAATCTCCTAAAAGATTGACTCATTTTTTTTATAAAATAAATCGTTTACGCTATTTATCTCTCGAATAGTTAAGTAAAAAACGATTTTAAATATTTCATAAGTAAAAAATCTCCAATTTATTTACAAGATTTTCTTGAGATTACTTTTAAAACTTTTTTAATAACCAGATATTTGAGAAGAATAATTAGACCAACCTGGTGCATTTTTATAAGCATCTACACTTGCCATAGGTACTTTTATAATTGTATGGTAGCCTCCTAAACCTTCGTATAAGATAGGCGATGTAGTTGTTTGCACTGTTAAAGTTATCGGATACTTTGTATTTTGATTCTTACATCGAAAAAACTTCAAAAAATTAGTGAATACCTAATGCACAACCAAGTCATCGCTCTACTCAGTTGTATGCTTTTTAAAAACAAAAAGCTGTCCTTTTCGGACAGCTTCTTTGATTTAAATTACACCAAAATGTTATTTATTGTATTCTCGAAAGGTTTCGGGCTCTTTTAAATGTGCAATTTCTTCGTCAGAAAACAATCGGTAGTTCATCTTAAATGTTTTTCCCTTTGGAATTTCCAAAGAAAAACCACCAGTTCCAATTCCGTCTAGTACATCTAATTCAAATTGAGCATATTTCCAATATTCGAATAAATCGTGATCTATCCAAAAATCATATCCGTTGATTGAGCCTATACGAACGTCTTTCAACCTAGGAAAATACCCACCCTTTTTAAAACACATCGGCTGCGTACCTTCACAACAACCTCCAGCTTGATAAAACATCAAGTCTCCGTGCTCAAGAGATAATTCTTTTATCAATTCAACAGCTTTTGGGGTTGCTGATAATCTTTGGATTGTATCCATAATATACTTATTAAAAGAAACCTAATTTATTCTTGTCGTATGAAATCAACATATTTTTGGTTTGACGGTAGTGATCTAACATCATTTTGTGATTTTCACGACCAATTCCAGATAGTTTATATCCACCAAATGGAGCGCCCGCAGGATAATTATGGTAATTATTTACCCAAACACGACCTGCTTGAATTGCACGAGGTACTTGATACAGTTGATGCGCATCGCGTGTCCAAACACCAGCACCTAATCCGTAAATAGTGTCGTTTGCAATTTCTATAGCTTCTGCTTCATCTTTAAATGTGGTTACAGATACCACTGGTCCGAAAATTTCTTCTTGAAAAACTCTCATCTTATTGTGTCCTTTCAATACAGTTGGCTGAATGTAGTATCCATTTTCTAAATCCCCACCTAAATGATTTGCTTCTCCTCCTATCAATACCTCGGCACCTTCTTGTTTTCCAAGGTTGATATACGACATAATTTTATCAAATTGCACTTTAGAAGCTTGTGCTCCTATCATTGTTGCTGTATCTAAAGGATTTCCTGCTTTGATAGCTTTTACACGAGTCAATACTTTCTCGATAAATTTGTCATAGATAGACTCTTGAATCAACAAACGAGATGGGCAAGTACAGATTTCTCCTTGGTTTAGAGCAAACAATACTGCACCTTCAATAGCTTTATCTAAAAACGCATCATCTTCATCCATTACAGATTCGAAGAAAATATTTGGTGACTTACCACCCAATTCTAAGGTTACTGGTATAATGTTTTCTGTTGCATATTGCATTACCAATCTTCCTGTTGCTGTAGAACCTGTAAACGCTGCTTTAGCTACTTTTGGATTTGTAACAAGCTCTTGTCCTAACTGAGCACCAAATCCGTTTACAATATTTACAACTCCTGCCGGGATTAAATCTTCGATAATTCCCATTAAATACAAAATAGAAATTGGTGTAGACTCTGCAGGTTTCAATACCACGCAATTTCCTGCTGCCAAAGCTGGTGCTAATTTCCACACTGCCATCAATATCGGGAAATTCCAAGGTATGATTTGTGCCACAACACCAATAGGTTCGTGAACAATTAAAGAAACTGTTTTATTGTCTAATTCTGTATGAGATCCCTCTTCTGCACGAATTACACTTGCAAAATATCTAAAGTGATCTATGGCTAAAGGAATATCTGCATTTAATGTTTCACGAACTGGTTTTCCATTATCTACAGTTTCTACAACTGCAATCTTTTCAAGATTTTCCTCCATTCTGTCGGCAATCTTGTTAAGGATTATACTGCGTTCTGTTGCAGATGTTTTTCCCCATTTTTTAAATGCTTCTGCAGCTGCATCTACGGCTTTTTCTAAGTCTTGTGCATTAGAATGTGCTGCTTTTGTCATTACTGTTCCATCTAATGGAGTAATTACATCAAAATATTTCCCTGATGCTGGAGGAGTCCACTTTCCGTTGATATAATTGTCGTAATGCGACTTGAACTCTGGTCTGTTGTAAATTTTAGATGTACTCATAATTTATTTATTAATGTTAAATATATCTAAGTTATAATGTTTTTTTTATCCAATTGTAACTTAAATGTTAATTAACATTTTATTATCAAATTAAAAAAGCTATCCCAATTGGGACAGCTTTTTTAATTTATCTATTATGTGTATATTACATCATTCCTGGCATTCCACCACCCATTGGCATTTGGTTTGCACCTTCTTCTTTGATTTCAACCAATGCACACTCTGTAGTAAGAATCATACCTGCAACTGAGGCAGCATTTTCTAAAGCTACACGTGTTACTTTCTTAGGATCGATAATTCCAGCAGCTAACATATCTACGTATTCGTCAGATTTAGCATTATATCCAAAGTTACCTGTACCTTCAGAAACTTTTGACACAATTACTGAACCTTCTAATCCTGCATTTTCTACGATTGTACGCAATGGTGCTTCAATAGCGCGTGAAACGATTTGAATACCTGTTTTCTCATCTGCATTGTTTGCTTCTACAGAAGATAGCGTATTTTTTGCACGTAACAACGCTACACCTCCTCCAGCTACAATACCTTCTTCTACTGCAGCACGAGTAGCGTGTAAAGCATCATCTACACGGTCTTTTTTCTCTTTCATCTCTACTTCAGATGCAGCTCCTACGTACAACACTGCAACTCCTCCAGCAAGTTTTGCCAAACGCTCTTGTAATTTTTCTTTGTCGTAGTCAGAAGTTGTTGTTTCCATTTGAGCTTTGATTTGGTTTACTCTATTTTTAATCATATTAGAGTCACCTGCTCCATTTACAATTGTAGTATTATCTTTATCGATAGATACTCTTTCTGCAGTACCTAACATTTCTAAAGTAGCGTTTTCTAATGTGTAACCACTCTCTTCAGAAATTACAACACCACCAGTAAGAATAGCAATATCCTCTAACATTGCTTTTCTTCTATCTCCAAAACCTGGAGCTTTCACAGCAGCAATTTTCAATGCTCCTCTCAACTTGTTTACAACCAATGTAGAAAGAGCTTCACCATCTACATCCTCTGCGATAATCAACAATGGTTTTCCTGATTGAGCTACTGGCTCTAATACAGGTAACAACTCTTTAAGAGATGATATTTTTTTATCGTATAGTAAGATGTATGGATTGTCAAATTCTGTTTCCATTTTTTCAGGATTTGTCACAAAATATGGAGACAAATATCCTCTGTCAAATTGCATTCCTTCTACAACATCTACGTAAGTATCTGTTCCTTTTGCTTCTTCTACAGTGATTACACCTTCTTTACCTACTTTTCCGAAAGCTTCTGCAATCAATTCACCAATAACCTCATCGTTATTTGCAGAAATAGAAGCTACTTGTTTGATTTTTTCTGTTGTAGAACCAACTTCTTGAGCTTGAAAAGCTAAATCTTTTACGATTGCTTCAACTGCTTTGTCGATTCCTCGTTTTAAATCCATTGGATTAGCACCAGCAGCAACGTTTTTCAATCCTTCTTTCACGATAGCTTGAGCTAAAACAGTAGCAGTAGTAGTACCGTCTCCTGCTAAATCATTTGTTTTAGAAGCAACTTCTTTTACCATTTGTGCTCCCATATTTTCTAACGTATCTGCCAATTCTACTTCTTTAGCTACAGACACACCATCTTTTGTTACGTGAGGAGCTCCAAATGATTTTGAAATAATTACATTACGTCCTTTTGGTCCTAATGTTACTTTTACTGCATTTGCCAATGCATCTACACCACGTTTTAATCCTTCGCGTGCTTCTATATCAAATTTAATTTCTTTTGCCATTTTTGTTTACTTTTTGTAGTTTGTATTGTTTTTAATGATTATTCTTGATGAATTAAATAATTGCCAAAATATCTTCTTCTCTCATAATAAGGTAATCTTTCCCCTCAAATTTCAAGTCAGTACCTGCATATTTTCCATACAAAACAGTGTCTCCAACCTTTACAACTAAAGGCTCATCTTTCTTTCCGTTACCTACTGCTACGATTGTACCTTTTTGAGGTTTTTCTTTTGCTGTATCAGGGATGATGATTCCCGAAGCTGTTTGTGTTTCAGCTGGTGCTGGTTCTACGATAACTCTGTCTGCTAATGGTCTGATATTTAACTTCATGATTATTTTTTTATTATATTGATTAGTATTGCCGATGTAAATTCACAAAGTATGCCATTTAAAAATTTTGCCAAAAAGACAAAAAAAATATGCCAACATGTCAGTGTTAGCATATCTTTTAATTATATTTTGTCTTTAATTACTTCGCTTCTGGAGTCGTAGCAGGTGTTGCTTCTCCTGCAGGAGCTGTTTTTGCTGGTTGTGTTTCTATTGCTTTTGGCGGCACATTAGTAACAGGTGCAGCTACTGGAGTTTGTCCTTCCAATAGTTTCGATTCTTCTGAATAACCAGAGCTAAAACTAATGCTTGACAACAAAATCAATACAATTAACACAATAGCTAATGTCCAAGTACTGTTGTCTAAAAACTTGTTTGTATTTTGTACACCACCGATATTTGTAGAACCTCCTAAAGAAGAATCTAATCCTCCTCCTTTTGGGTTTTGAATCATTATAACAATGATTAATAAAAGCGATACGATAGTAATTAAAACTAAAAAGATACTAAATGTCATGGTTTTCTAATTATTATATTGTTGCAATTCTTTTATGTATTCAATTCGGTCTGCAAATAAACTACTTTTTTCTGGATTTTTCAAAATTAATATTTCATAAGCTTGTATTGCTTTTTGATATTTTTTTTGTTCTAAGTAAATTTTTGCTAATGTTTCCGTCATCAAAAAAGTATCTGAACCCTCATCTTTACTAACAAAAGTGGGAGCTGGACTATAATCTTTTGCCCTTGGAATTTTTGGATTATTTTCGATAAAACGGTCAATTAATTCGATATTTTTTTGTAAATTATTTTCTCTTACTGGCTCACTTAACGGTTTATTTACCTCTTCTTTCTTTAGTTCATTCTCTTTTTCAACGTCATTTTCGCTTCTTTTTATTGGAGTAGAACTTGTAAGTTGTAACCATTCTTCGAATGAATGCTTCTCTGTTTGGTCAAATAAAAGAGGTTTTCCAATTTCTAGAGCTTCTTCTATTATTTCTTTTTTTTGCTTTTGAGAAGAAATCTGTTCGATTTTATTTAGCAATTGTGTTTCTCTTTCTTCGTTCTCTATATAAACCAAGGTTGACAACACAGATTTTTCTATATTTTCTTCTAACGTTGGCTCGTTTTTCTTTAGAGCAAATACTTCTTCTTCATAAACATCAAACTCGTCTAAAGCCATTGGACGATAGGCTGCAAATTTTGCTGATGTAATAAAGTCAAACAAAACATCTCTATCGGTTGTATATGCAGCAGTCTTCTTTAATTCTTGATTGTAAAAATGACTTCTCCCTAAGTGCAAACTTTTAATAAAAAGTGCTCTTGCAGATTGCATATAAGGATATTTTTGCACTACATTCTCTAACCAAGTAATATCTTCGGAACTTACCGTTTCAGGATAGATTATTTTTTTTAGAAAAAGTTGTTTTTCCATAATTTACCATTTAGCCAAAGATTCATTGAAAACATCCTGGGTGATTCTTTCATATAATTCTGTTAGAGCTGTTGTGAGTCTATTTCCAACCAACTGTTCATTTGCAGGAAAATCATAAAAATGAGAGAATCGTTTTTCAAAATCGTCTTCTGGTTTGTTTTTATTTGTAAAACGTACATTTATTGCAATAAAAAGGCGGTTTTGCGCAGCTGTTTGCTCCGCAGTTGCCGTCATTGGAGAAATGCGATACTCTACAATTTCTCCTTCATATACCAAATCTCCAGTGCTATTGGTCAAAGACAAGGACGTTTGATTTTGAATGAGCTCTTGTAATGCAATCGTAAATGTCCGCTCTATCCCTGGTTCTATCAAGCTAGCATTATTTTGAAAATAATTTACCTGATAGGTAGTTGCATCGATTTTTCCTGTTCCTGTAAAATTGTAATAAGAACAAGCTTTAAGTGTAAACAAAATTACAACAGCAAACAGCGTATGGATATATTTATTACAATTCATGTTGTTTAATTTTTCTATACAAGGTACGTTCGGATATTCCCAATTCTTCAGCAGCTGCTTTTCGCTTACCGTTATTTTTCTCTAGTGCTTTTTTTATCAACTGTATTTCTTTATCCTCAAGTTTTAGCGTATCGTCTTCTTCTATTGCTTCTGCTATCAGATATTCTTCTTCATCCGTATCTATATCGTGAGAAATATTGTTCTGAGACGTATTTTTTTCTGAATATGGCAAAGTAAAATTTCCAACGTAAGATTCTCTCTCTATTTGAGGTTCATCTCCGTAAATTTTCTGAATCAGATTTTTATTATTTTCCTGCACTTGCGAATTATTCCCATTTTGCATTAATTCCAAAGTCAATTTTTTCAAGTCGTTTAAATCTGATTTCATATCAAAAAGTACTTTATACAAAATCTCTCTTTCATTGCTAAAATCGCTTTCGGATTTTTTCCCATCCATCAATACCGGCAGGTTTCGTTCTCTATTGGGTAAATACGATTGAATTGTTGCTAAATCAATGTCTCGTTTTGTTTCAATTACAGAAATTTGTTCGGCTATATTTCGAAGTTGTCTAATATTTCCGTCCCAACGGTATTGTTTTATATATTGTATAGCTTGTTGATCTAATTTTATTGGTGGCATCTTATACTTTGCAGCAAAATCAGATGAAAATTTCCTAAACAACAAGTGGATATCCTCTCCTCTTTCTCTCAATGGAGGTAATTTTATTTCTACGGTACTCAACCTATAGTATAAATCTTCTCTAAATTTACCTTTTTCTATGGCGTCATACATTTTCACATTGGTAGCTGCAACAATACGCACATTTGTTTTTTGCACGTTGGAAGAACCTACTTTCATAAATTCTCCATTTTCTAAAACGCGCAACAAGCGAACTTGGGTTGTAAGTGGTAATTCACCGACTTCATCGAGAAAAATAGTTCCTCCATCGGCCACTTCAAAATAT
>JBHBEQ010000102.1:0-4709 GCA_041785575.1 Flavobacterium sp. | reverse complement strand
TTTTGTCAATCGCAACTTTCTTAACTTCTTGATCTTTAAAGATGCGATATAATTTTACTTGAGAAATACTATCACTACACTTAACTTTTAAATGTAAACTATCTAAAATTCCAAATTCTATATTGAAAAAGGATTGTAAATTGCGATTAAATCGCGTATCTATAAAAGTTTCATTATATCCATCAGAAGTAATACACGGACGGTATTTTTCGTATATTTTGACGGGTGCAACTCCATTTATTTCTACAATTTCAGAGCCTATATGCAAACGTTTGTCGGTGGTATTATCTTTAGAAATATAAAGTTTTCTATTTTCCCAATAAAACCCAAATTGTGAAAAAGGCCCCTTACTATTTTTGTATCGTTTCTTTTGCTCTTTTGTAACATCCGCTACAGGTTGCATTGGAGAGATTCCCATATGAGCTTGTCTTACCGAAGCTAACACAGGACTTAGTTTAAGATAAAATTCGTTTGCTGTCATTGGATAGGTAACTACCGAACGCAAGCTATCAAACTTATAATCAAATGCTTCTTTCGTTATATACCAGTATAAATCTGGATGCATCTTTTTCAATTTCTTCTCAACAAAATCAATATCTTTTTGCAATTCTTTTACTTCTATTTTTCGCTTTTGTAATTGAATTTGTCTTTTTGTCGTTCCACACCCAATGAATCCTAACAACAATAGTCCAAACAAATATTTTCTTATCATAAACTCTTTCTGAAACTGCAAAAATAAAAAAGTCATTCAAAAACAAGAATGACTTTTTATAATTATTATTGATTTTCTAACTGCCTTGAATATTCTTCCACTGCTTGTTGTAAAGCCTCGGGGTCACTCAAAGTTTCCAATCCAAATAACTGAATGATAAAAAACATATACACAAAATACAATACACTAAATACAATTCCGATAATACATAAAATTCTACCAGTATTTAATGTAGAATAATTCGAATACATCGACGGGTTTTGTTTATACAATTTATTGTCTTTATTATATAAAATCAACCCTATGATACTAATAATTAATCCTAGTCCATAACAACAACACGCTAAAATAGAAACAATTCCTAAGATTAGTACTGTCGTAGCATTTGGCAAGTTTACAGGGATAAAATTTGGCTGTTGCTGAAAACCTTGATTTTGATTGTTTGTTGATAGATAATCTTCCATAATTATATATAAATTAAAAAATGTTTCCAAAAATATGAAATAATTACAACAACAGCATTTATGATTGCAAAAAAGATGATTCCTTTAGTATAATCTCTCTTTTTATCAATAAAATGCAATGCTATAAACAAAAACAAAATAGAATAAGTGTATATAGCAGGATACATCTTAAAGGCTGCTAAAAACTCTCCTTTAGACAACAAATACAATGCGCGTTGAGTTCCACAGCCTAAACACTCTAATCCAAAAAGCGACTTGTTTGTACAAGTAAGCATATACTCTTCCATTCTAAAAAATTTCTCACAAAGATATAATTTTACCTATTAAATAGAAATGACTTTTTTTGTATTTTTACACAAAAATTCAAAGAAACGAACAATGAGTAAAATATTGTGGTTAATAGGATTCGGACTGATGATTTGGTGTTTGATTGACTACCAAAACGGAACTCCTAATCTTTATGTACAAATACTTGCCGTGGTCGTTTTTTTCGTAGCTATGATGCGTTTGAGTAACAAGACTTCAAGTAATTTCGATAAAAATAACCAAGACCACTCAAATCAAAATAATTCAGATGTTTAATATAGGAGAGCAAGTAGAAACTTTAGATGATAGTCTGAAAGGAACTGTTTTAAAAATTAAAAACGGAATATATACCATCGCAACTGAAGATGGTTTTGAATTGGAATACTCAGAAAGTGAACTAGTACCAATTGCCGATAGAAATCAGATTCTAGAAGCCAGTAAAATGAGTGCTATAGAATCTGCTAAAAATGAAAAAGTTTTCATCAATCACCATCGTGTAAACACGGAGAAAAAATCTAGAAAAGAGGAATTTGTACTTGAAATAGATTTACATATAGAAAAATTAGTAAAGGACTATTCTAAACTGACTAATTTTGATATTCTCAACATACAAATAGACACTGCAAGAGGACAATTAGAATTTGCAATCAAAAATCGCATTCCTCGAATAGTGTTTATTCACGGAATGGGTGAAGGTGTTTTGAAAACCGAATTAGAATATTTATTCGGTAGATATTCCGAGGTAACTTTCCAAGATGCTAATTATAAAAAATACGGATTAGGAGCTACAGAAGTACATCTCATTCAAAAAAAATTAAGCCTCGAATAATATTTTTTGTATTCCAACTCTTAGAATAGTTATATTTGCAACTTAACAACAAAAGTGATTATGATATTATCAGAACTAAACGCTATTTCGCCAATTGACGGACGTTATAGAGCAAAAACACAAGATTTAGCAGCTTATTTTTCGGAAGAAGCATTGATTAAATACCGCGTACTCGTAGAAATTGAATATTTCATCGCACTTTGTAAAAAACCTTTGCCTCAATTGGCAAATATCGATAGTAAACTATTTGATGAATTACGTGCTGTTTACCAAAATTTCACTACAGAAGACGCACTAAAAATCAAAGAAATAGAAAAAACTACAAACCACGATGTAAAAGCTGTTGAATATTTCATCAAAGAAGTATTTGATCGTCTTGGTTTACAAGAATATAAAGAATTCATTCATTTCGGACTTACATCGCAAGACATCAACAACACGGCAATTCCTCTTTCTACGAAAGAAGCTTTTCACCAAGTGTATATGCCGACTTTCATCCGTGTTGTAAATAAACTTAAAGAATTAAGTATTGAGTGGAAAGATGTGCCTCTATTAGCAAGAACACACGGTCAACCAGCCTCTCCTACTCGATTAGGAAAAGAAATTCACGTATTTGTTGTTCGTCTTGAAGAGCAATTACGCTTGTTAAACAACGTGCCTTTTGCTGCAAAATTTGGAGGTGCAACGGGTAATTTCAATGCACACAAAATAGCTTATCCTCAAATCAATTGGGTAGAATTTGGAAATGATTTTGTAGAATCTACATTAGGGCTAAAACACTCATTCCCTACAACACAAATCGAACACTACGACCATTTTGCTGCATTCTTTGATGGAATGAAACGCATCAACAATATCCTTATTGACCTTGATCGTGATATTTGGACGTATGTTTCTATGGAATATTTTAAACAAAAAATTAAAGCTGGCGAAGTTGGTTCTTCGGCAATGCCTCATAAAGTAAACCCTATTGATTTTGAAAATTCAGAAGGTAATTTAGGAATTGCCAATGCAATCTTCGAACATCTTTCAGCGAAATTACCAATTTCACGTCTTCAAAGAGACCTTACGGATAGCACCGTATTGAGAAATGTAGGTGTACCTTTCGGACACACAATCATCGCTTTGGAAGCTACTTTAAAAGGACTTAACAAATTGTTGCTGAATGAAACTGCTATCTCTAAAGATTTAGAAAACAATTGGGCTGTTGTTGCCGAAGCTATTCAAACTATCTTAAGAAGAGAAGCTTATCCAAACCCGTATGAAGCTCTTAAAGACCTTACGCGTACTAACGATACAATAAATCAAGAAGCAATACATAAGTTCATTCACACACTTAATGTATCGGATGAAATAAAACAAGAGTTATTAAAGATTACGCCTCATAATTATTTAGGTGTTGAGGTATAATTTATAACAAAATACAATAATTATAAAAATAAAAATATTATGATATTAAAACCACGCACAAGAGGCTTTATATGCCTAACAGCACATCCAGAAGGTGCGGCTTTAAACATCAAAAATCAAATAGATTACGTAAAATCTAAAGGTAAAATAGAAAACGGCCCTAAGAAAGTTTTAGTAATTGGAGCTTCTACTGGTTTTGGAATTTCTTCTCGTATCACAGCTGCCTTCGGCTCTGACGCTGCTACTATTGGAGTATTTTTTGAAAAACCTGCAACAGAAGGAAAACCAGGAACTGCTGGTTGGTATAACAGTGCTGCGTTTGAAACAGAAGCTAAAAAAGCTGGATTATATGCAAAATCAATCAACGGAGATGCTTTTTCAGATGAAATTAAAAAACAAACAATAGACCTAATTAAAAAAGATTTAGGAACTGTTGATCTAGTGGTTTACAGCTTGGCTTCACCTCGTCGCACACATCCAAAAACTGGAGTAAACTACGCGTCTGTGCTTAAACCAATCGGACAAGCTTTCGAAAATAAAACTGTAGATTTCCACACAGGTGTTGTTTCAGATATCACAATCAATCCTGTTGACAAACAAGAAGATATCGAAAACACTATTGCTGTAATGGGTGGTGAAGATTGGAAATTTTGGATTGAAGCTCTTAAAGAAGCAAATGTATTAGCAGAAGGTGTAAAAACTGTTGCTTATTCATACATCGGGCCAGAGCTTACTTTCCCTATTTACAGAAACGGAACTATCGGAAAAGCTAAAGATGATTTAGAGGCTACCGTTGATACTATCGACACATTATTAAAAGATTTAAATGGAAAATCTTATGTTTCTGTAAACAAAGCTCTTGTAACACAATCAAGTTCTGCAATACCAGTTGTTCCACTTTACATTTCTTTACTTTACAAAGTAATGAAAGAAAAAGGTATACACGAAGGTACAATCGAACAAATGCAACGTCTTTTTGCAGATCGCC
>JBHBEQ010000101.1:0-3463 GCA_041785575.1 Flavobacterium sp. | reverse complement strand
TGATAAAACAGGTTTAGAACCTATTGTAAAAGAGTTACATAAGAACAATGTAACTATTTATTCTACAGGAGGAACAGAAACTTTTATCAAGGATTTAGGTATTCCAGTAGTGCCGGTGGAAGATGTAACATCTTATCCTTCTATTTTGGGAGGTCGTGTAAAAACATTACATCCAAAAATCTTTGGAGGGATTTTGAATAGACAAAATCACGAGGGTGATGTTCAACAAATGAAAGAGTATGAAATTCCACAGATTGATTTGGTAATAGTTGACTTGTATCCTTTTGAGAAAACTGTAGCGTCAAAAGCGCCAGAGGTAGATATTATCGAAAAAATTGACATTGGAGGAATTTCTTTAATTAGAGCGGCAGCAAAAAATTTTAACGATACAGTAATTGTTGCATCAGTAGAGGAATATGATGCTTTTTATCAGATGATTGTAGAAGGTAATGGAGCAACTACTTTAGAGCAAAGAAGATGGTTGGCAACAAGAGCATTCCACGTTTCTTCTCATTATGATGGTGCTATTTTTAATTATTTCAATACAAATGATACGGTATTAAAAATAAGTGTTGATAAAGGGCAAGAATTAAGATATGGAGAAAATCCACATCAAAAAGGTCATTTCTTTGGAGATTTTGATAAAATGTTTACAAAATTAAATGGAAAAGAAGTATCGTATAACAACTTGTTAGATGTTGATGCTGCTGTAACATTGATGAATGAGTTTAAAGGAGAAGCTCCTACATTTGCTATTTTAAAACACAATAATGCTTGTGGAGTTGCACAAAGACCTACAATGAAAGAAGCATATTTAGCAGCTTTAGCAGGAGATCCAACTTCTGCTTTTGGTGGGGTGTTAATTGCAAACGGAACTATCGATTTTGAAACTGCAGAGGAGATAAATAATTTGTTTTGTGAAGTAGTTATTGCACCTAAATTTGATGCAAAAGCAGTTGAATTATTAGTTGAGAAAAAGAATAGAATATTATTGGAATTGAACGATGTAGAGTTGTCTGAAAAACAAGTTAGAACATGTTTGAACGGATTTTTGGTTCAAGATAAAGACATGGTAACAGATAACAAATCGCACTTGACTAATGTAACCAATATAGCTCCTACAGAAAGAGAAGTTGAAGATTTATTATTTGCTTCTAAAATATGTAAGAACACAAAGTCTAATACTATTGTATTAGTAAAGGATAAGCAACTTTACGCATCAGGAACAGGGCAAACATCTCGTGTAGATGCATTGAAACAAGCTATTGAAAAAGCACAATCTTTTTCATTTGACCTTAAAGGTGCTGTAATGGCAAGTGATGCCTTTTTCCCATTCCCAGATTGTGTTGAAATAGCACATAATGTTGGAATACACGCAGTAATTCAACCAGGAGGATCTATCAAAGATCACTTGACAATTGATTATTGCAACGAAAATAATATGGCGATGGTTACAACAGGTATTCGTCATTTTAAACATTAATTTTATATCTTTGTTTTAGTTAACAATATAATAACCCCTTTTTTAAGTATATGGGATTTTTTGATTTTATGACCGAGGAAATAGCAATGGACCTCGGAACTGCAAATACTTTGATAATTCACAATGGAAAAGTTGTAATAGACAATCCTTCTATTGTAGCAAAAGATAGAAGAACAGGAAAGGTTATTGCAGTCGGAAAAGACGCAAATTTGATGCAAGGAAGAACGCATGATGATATTCGAACTATTCGTCCGTTGAAAGATGGAGTAATAGCAGACTTTGACGCTTCGGAGAAAATGATAAGTATGTTTATTAAAAGTATTCCTTCTTTAAAACGTAAATTATTTACTCCAGCACTTCGTATGGTGGTGTGTATTCCATCGGGAATTACTGAGGTAGAGATGCGTGCAGTAAAAGAATCTTGTGAACGTGTAAACGGAAAAGAAGTGTACTTGATTCACGAGCCAATGGCTGCAGCTATTGGTATTGGAGTGGACATTATGCAACCGAAAGGAAATATGATTGTTGATATCGGTGGTGGTACATCAGAAATTGCAGTTTTAGCATTAGGTGGTATCGTTTGTGATAAATCAGTTAAAATTGCGGGAGACGTATTTACATCTGATATTATTTATTATATGAGAGCACAACACAATCTCTCAATTGGTGAAGCTACAGCTGAAAAAATTAAGATTAATATCGGTGCAGTAATCGAAGATTTAGATGAAAATCCTGAAGATATGGATGTTCAAGGAATCGATTTACTTACAGGAAAACCAAAATCAATTGTAGTATCCTACAGAGAAGTTGCAAAAGCATTAGATAAGTCAATTCAAAGGATTGAAGATGCTGTAATGGAAACACTTTCTCAAACACCACCTGAATTAGCGGCAGATATTTATAATACGGGTATTTACCTTGCTGGTGGAGGTTCATTATTGAGAGGATTAGACAAGCGTATTTCTCAAAAAACAGATTTACCAGTGTATATTGCAGAAGATCCATTGAGAGCTGTAGTCCGTGGTACAGGATTGGTTATTAAAAATCTTGATAAATATAAAAGTATTCTGATAAAATAATATCGTAAAGAATATGCAGCAAGTATTTAAATTATTTTCTAAAAACAGTACTATGTTACTGTTTTTGCTGCTTTTGATTGTTTCGTTATACCTGACCATTCAGTCACATTCTTATCACACGAGTAAAGTCATAAATAGCTCAAATTATGTGACAGGTGTTGTATACGAAAAAAGTAACGAACTTACAGAATATTTAAATCTCAAAGAAGAAAACGAGCTATTAGCGAAAGAAAATGCTTCTTTGAAACAGATTTTATTCAACAGTCAAATTATAGTAGATAATGAATTTAAACTAAATCCGGCATTACACGTGGTGTCGGATTATAAAGTTTTTCAAAGTAAAATTGTAAAAAATATTTACTCAAAAAAGGAAAATTATCTCACTATAAAAGGCGGAAGTAAGGTTGGAATTAAAAAAGATATGGGAGTGATAAACTCTAAAGGAGTAGTTGGTATTGTTGAACAAGTTTCCAACAATTATGCTACTGTGCAAAGCATCTTAAATGTAAAAACAAAAATTGCGGCAAAAGTAAGTAATACAGACCATTTTGGAACTATTGTTTGGGATGGTAAAAATGCAGGATATGTTCATCTTACAGATATTCCTAAGTTAGCACAATTGCGCAAAGGAGATACGATAGTAACAGGAGGTGAGTCTGTGATTTTTCCAGAAAATATACCAATAGGATTAGTCGATAAAGTTTACACAACTAAAACCTCAAATTTTTATACGATTAGTGTACGATTGTTTAATGATATGACTAATTTACAATCTGTATATGTAGTAGAAAATATTCACAGAGAAGAAATTCAAAATTTAGAAGCTCAAACAGAAGGAAATGAATAACACACTAGTCCTAAACATAGCAAGATTTATAATTCTTATTATTTTACAAGTAAT
>JBHBEQ010000100.1:0-15609 GCA_041785575.1 Flavobacterium sp. | reverse complement strand
TCATAATCCTATAAATAATTTTTTATTCAAAACAAAACTAAAAAAAAAAAAAACTTTCTCCATTAATTGAGAGTTTTTTTTTAATTATTTTTCACCACAAATCGCACATTAATGGATGTATTTTTCACCTTATTATTTACGGCACTATACCTCAACTCTCCTTTGTCTGAAAGATCTATGATTTTTATATCTTCTGCATTATACCAAGTGATTTGATATTCCAAATCTGTGCGGCGTATTTCTATATTTTTCACTTGGTTTTTGTTGCTACTCACTACAGAACCTCCATAGTATTGTAGATAGTATTGATACAAGTCAAAAACTTCTTCTTTCTCTTTGTCTTCAGGAACGTTTAATTGCAGGTTAGGCACTAACACAAAATTAGCTTTTCTCAAAAATGCTTTTCGTTGCATTTCTTCGTTTGAAGCATTTAACTTAGATTCTATCCACTCTTTATACGTTCCTTTATATCCTGATTTCACCTCTTCTTGATATACTTTTTCGCCATCTTTCCCCACAACCGATTCTACCCATTCGGTAAATGTACCGTAAAATCCGTTTTTCAAAGCAATTTCGTATGGTGAATACCCTGCCTCACTATTGAGCTCTTGCATCCATTTGCTCACAATAAGGTTTGTTTTTTCTTGGCTATCTTCTTCGGGAGATACGGTAGTTCCCCATAGCGAGCGCTTCCACTCTTGTTCCGTTCCTTTAAAACCTGCTTCTACTGCTTGTTGATATGCTGTTTTCCCTCCTTTGGCATCTACAGATTCTATCCATTCAGAAACTGTTCCATCAAATCCTTCGCTTACTGCTTTTTCATAAGCGTTAGATGGTTTTGCTGATAAAATCTTTTCTTCTTTACCAATCTTTATTTCGGAATTTTTAACAATAGGCTTTTCTTCTGCTATAGTTTTTTCGTTTGACTTCTTCTCCTCTTTTGGATTTGATTCTGATTCTACTGCTGTTCCGTCTGTATTAATAACTACTTTTCTGGTTACCTCTACTATTTCTTCAACATCTAAAATTGGACTATCTTCGTTTTTGATTGAAATACTCTTCACTACTTCATTAGACTTTGTTGCATCTATGCTTTTTGTTTGGCTTTTTGCTACTTCTGTTACCTCTACGATGTCTAATATTGGTTTGGCCGCAACAGATGTAAGCTCTTCTACATATTGCTTTTCGACAGTTAAGAATTTTGAATTACTAGCCCAAGTAGTAAAATCTTTTTCAGAGATACTATACCCTGCAATGGCATCTATTGGATAGGAATATCCTTTGCCATTTGCATCTATTATTTGAAGTTTTTGAGCCGTATTTTTTAAGGTAAACAATAACGGTGTAGATATGTTTTGAGCAAAAATTTCTTTAGCATTCTTAACAAAGAACCATTGGTCTTCAATCCATATATAATATCCGTTTTGGATAAACTTATTTGTCTTAGATTCGGTTACATTGTACCCAAAGTCTACCATTCCGTCTGAAAATGGCTTATCTGACAATGTGATTTTTAAAACAGGCACTTTGTAATGCGTTGAGTTTCCTTGAGCTTGTACGCTAATAGTCAAGGATAAAGCTCCAATAGTTGAGATGAAAAATCTGCTCATTTTTGAATCAAAAAAATTTATGCAAAGGTAAATAAAAGGTTTATTAATTTGCAATTAATCTTTTATGCTACCCGTTGTGCATTTTAAATTATACTAACTTTTAGATTGTTAATATTTCTATCAAAAATAAATTTATTGATGTATTGAATAACCGTTGTTGCTATTATTTTGCTGATTATACGAGTTTTAAAACCTTTGAAAGTCTTAGCATAATTGCGTTTTAGCATAAATTGGTCGCATAATTGACTGAAAAATGCCTCCACTCGTTTTCTTTTTTTCTAAACAAAGAAAACTGTGGTGTATAGTCTTTTTGGTTTTCTCTCATAGGTGTATCTAATGAAATATTAGCATAATTAAATAAATCAATCTGAATTTCGGTAGATAAATAACCCTTGTCGCCAATCAAAGTACAATCGCTCATTTGCTCACGAATGTCTTTTAAAAAATGAATGTCGTGAACCGAAGCAGAACTAATATCAAAACTTTGAACCACTCCGCTTAAAGAGATGACATTATGCAACTTGCAACCATAAAAATGCTTTTTTTGAGAAGCACAATATCCATAATTGGGCGATGAAAATTCTTCTTCTTTGCATAGGCAAAACCTGATGCTCAAAGAATTTTTCTAATACTTCTAAAAATTTTTCGTAAATTCGCTCCAAGTTGTTCATTTTTTTATTTGTTTTAACGAACCAAACATGCTGAATTTCAGCAAAATGGATAACTTTTTCTTGTTTTATTTCATAATGCACAACGGCTTAATAAATGAAAAAAATATGAATTCAGACCTTAATATTATAGATATTCCATCGCAAGAGTTGGAGCAGTTTGATTCGATTATTAAAAAATATCGTACGCAATACATTCGTACATCGCAGGAAATGGTTGATTTAACACTTTCTCAAAATAAAAACTTCCGAAAACTTATCAAAGATAAAAAGGTAAGCGAATGTATTTCAGAATTAAGGGAAATTGCGTGGCAAGAATACTTAAAGAATGAAGTGGAATTCAACGCCGTAGTGATGAAAGACCTCCATAAAATGCTGGAAACGCCTAAAATGATTATGGAAAATTTATTGAAAAACAAGACTTTTGATAAGAAAGGAGAGGAATTGACCAGCGAAATCAAAGAAATCTGCGGAGAATACGCTGGGCGTGTATTTCCGTATGTATATCGCTTGTCGCTCAGCAATACACAATCCAGAAGGTCAAGAGCAGGGAAAACCTTTGAAGCCATTATTTATAAAATTTACGAAGAATTAGATTACGCTTATGATAGTCAAAGCAAAGTAGGCAGAAAACTCTTTGACAGCGTAGGATTAGGCAAAAAAGTGGATAGTATTCTACCAAGCATTGACGCTTTTCAACGAAGAAGAAACAAAACGATTATCGGCACAATGAAAACATCGTTAAGAGAGCGTTGGCAAGAGGTTGCCGAAGAGATACAACGCACCAACATTCCGATAATACACCTACTCACTGCCGATGATTACATTTCCAAAAGTAAAGCACAAGAAATGGCAAATCATAATATTATCATTGTGGCGTACAAGAGCGTAGCACAATCGGAGGAGCTTAAAGGAATGAAAAACATAATCAGCTTTGAAGAGTATTTGTTTGACGAAATTCCAAATATTTTAAACTACTGGAAAGACAATGAGTAAGAAGATAAAAATAATAGATTTATTCGCAGGGATTGGAGGTATTCGCTTGGGGTTTGAAAGGGCTTCCAAAGAGATTGAGTGCATATTCACCAGCGAATGGAACAAATACTCCGAGCAGACTTATTTAGCAAATTTTCCGAACGACAAAGTTTTTGGAGACATCACCCAAATTGATGAGAAGTCTATTCCCAACCACGATATATTGTTAGCAGGATTTCCGTGTCAGCCTTTCTCCCAAGCGGGATTGAAGAAAGGATTTTCGGACACTCGCGGTACATTGTTTTTTGATATTGAACGCATTCTGAAGGAGAAAAAACCACAAGCGTTTTTGCTTGAAAATGTAAAGCAATTGAAAGGACACGATAAGGGGAACACCTTGAAAACCATTATAGAACACCTAAAAGAAATAGGATATTCCAATGTACAATATGAAATATTAAAGGCTCGTGAGTTTGGACTACCACAGAATAGAGAAAGAATATATATCGTAGGTTTTTTAGATGAAAACATTAGATTTGAATTCCCTAAACCTATCTTAACACCCACCAGAGTAGGCGATATATTAGAAAAAGAAGTTGATGAAAAATACACCATTTCCGATAAGCTTTGGGAAGGACATCAACGACGAAAAATCGCAAACAAAGAAAAAGGAAAAGGCTTTGGATATGGACTATTCAATGAAGATTCAGCATATACCAATACCATTTCAGCACGATACTATAAAGACGGAAGCGAAATTTTAATAGAACAAAAAGGAAAAAATCCAAGAAAACTAACACCACGAGAAGCAGCACGATTACAGGGCTTTCCAGATAGTTTTATCATTCCTGTATCAGACAATCAGGCTTATCAACAATTTGGTAACAGCGTCGCAGTAAATGTAATTGAAGCAGTAGCAAAAAATATTATTGTTAATATAAAATAATCAACAATAAAATGAGAAAAATACACAAGCATTTCAGTAATACACAACGGCTTTTTATGCTATAATTTTACATCGTTTTAAAACAAATTATTATGGAAAATCAATCTGGAACTATCGTTGTTTCTGAAAAAAATCAGGTTGCAACTATTTCATTTTATCATCCTGCGAGCAACTCATTTCCGAGCTCTCTATTAATGAATCTCGCTTCTGTAATTTCTGATTTTGACCACCGAGAAGACATACACGTATTAGTCTTGAAAAGCGAAGGTGAAAAGGCTTTTTGTGCTGGTGCTTCGTTTGACGAACTCTTGTCTATTGACAACGACGAAAAAGGCAAAGCTTTCTTTAGTGGATTTGCTCATGTGATTCTGGCAATGCGCAAGTCGTCAAAAATAATTGTAGGTCGTGTACAAGGGAAAACCGTTGGTGGTGGTGTAGGCTTGGCTGCCGCTTGTGATTATGTTTTTGCTAGCAAAGACGCTAGTATCAAGTTGTCAGAAATCGCCATTGGTATTGGCCCTTTTGTGATCGAACCTGCCGTGACTAGAAAGATAGGATTGCCAGCTCTTGCAGAAATGACACTAAACCCAGAACAATGGAAATCTGCCGAATGGGCTAAGCAACATCAATTGTTTAACGAAGTCTGCGAAAATATAGAAGAATTAGACAAATTGGTAGAAAATTACACTACAAGATTGGCAAGTTACAATCCTATGGCATTGTATGAAATGAAAAAAGTATTATGGCAAAACACCGAACATTGGGAACAACTCCTTTTTGAGCGTGCAAAAATATCTGGCTCTTTGGTTCTTTCTGATTTTACCAAAAATGCTTTGAATAAATTTAAACAACAATAGATTTTTTCAATCTATTTAAAACTAAAACACCAAGTATACTTTTATGCAAAAGAAACTTGGTGTTTTTTTTAGAGTCTATAAAACAACTCTTTTCGTACAAGAGGATTATATTTTACTCTTCTGATTTAGTTTGAATAATATGCATTTCTCTTTGTGGAAATGGAATACTGATATTCGCTTTGTCTAATGCAATTTTGATATCTTGTTGTAATTGCTTTCGAGCATCCCAATAGTTTTCTTTTTTTGCCCAAGCTCGTATCATCAAATTTACCGAACTTTCTGCCAATTCGTTTACGAACACCTCAGGAGCCGGACTTTTCAAAACAAATTCGTTGTTTTCTAAAACTTTTTGCACCACTTCTTTTGCATATTCAATATCGTCGCTATATCCTATACCGATTAAATATTCAAAACGTCTTTGTGGGTTTTTGGTAAAGTTTCGAATAACAGAATTTGCCAAGGCTCCATTAGGACTAGACACCATCAGACCATCTACGGTGGTCAAAGTAGTATATAATAAATCTATTTTTTCTACCGTTCCTGCCGTATTAGAATTGTTTTCTATGTAATCCCCTACCTCAAACGGTCTAAAAACCAAAATCAAAACACCTCCTGCAAAATTAGATAGCGACCCTTGCAACGCTAAGCCTATAGCAAGTACAATCCCTGACAAAGCTCCTAAAATCGCCGAAGTTCCAAATCCTAATGTTTGTACTATCGTTAGTATTAATACAGCATAAAGCACAAAGCGAATGATAGATTGTAAAAAGCTCCTCAACGATAAATCTAGACCTCTTTTTTCAAACCTATTTCTAATGATTTTCATTACCGTACGAATAACAAAAACACCAACAATGGTAATAATTACCGTTTTCACTATTGCTGGTATAGCTTCTATAAGCATAAAAATTGCTTTTTCGGTAATTTTATTGATATCATAAATGGTACCCGCTATTTGCTCTTTTACATTTTCTTTTGATATAGCACCTTGTATGCGTTCTACTGTATCAGACATAGAAATAGAGTCGTTTGCGTTTGCTATTGTATTTTTTACCTCCTTTGAAGTAGTATCTACTGCTGTTTGTGTTTTGCTCATACCTAGAATAAATAAAAAAGCTGTACAAAGGATTATACAGCTTTTAATAAAGTTAAAATGATTATATACTTAATTTTTTTGCTATGTTTTTAGGAACTGCATTTTTGTGCAACATTATTGCAGTAGCTTTAAACTTCATAAATTCTTTGGTCATGTACATATATCCCTGATAATCATTAGACATTCCCCAAGAGTTTTTCACTATATAATACTCTTTTCCATTTTGGTCTTTCGCAACACCTACTATATGCATTCCATGATCGTCAGTGGTTTCGTAGTTGTCAAAGGCTTTTTGTCTCTCGTCTTCTGTAGTATGTTTTTCTGGTTTTGGACCATTGAACATGTTTGATTTTTCATCTGCAGTCATTTTCTCAAAGTCTGTCTCTGGAACATAAGCGATTCCGTTTTTCCAACTAAATCCTTTTTCAGAAACATCACCTGCCCAAGCAACTGTGTATCCATTTTTCAAAGCATTATCAACAACATCAACCAATTCGTTCATTTTCACGTTGTACACTTGATCAAAAGACCAATTGTCTGGCACTAATAATACAAATTTTGAATAGTATGGATATTCCATCAATGAAGAAATTTCCACATAGTCTTCTGGATTTATTCCCACCACTTCACTCGCAAAAGTTTTTGGTGTGTATTTTTTACCTTCGTAAACAAATTCTTTAGGAGCTTGTCCTAAATAAGAATCGATGATACTTGTGTATGCTGTTTCCCAGTTGTCTGTTAATTTTTCGCTTTTTACAAGAGATTTCAACACTGCTTCCAACATGTTTGTCATCTCTGTAAAATTGTTTCTCGTTTGCCCTTCTCTCAAACCTGTGTATTCACTACGCGGAACAGCTCCATATTTTTTAAACGTATTCATCACATCGTGAAAAGCTCCTCCTTCTCCTAATGTTACTGCTCCGTGCATTCTCACATACATTTTTCCTTTTTCAATATAGGCATTTCTTGCAGTAAATATTTGTGCTAACTCTACTGGCTTTTTCCCCATACGAATCATTTCTGATTCGATAAAAGAATTTCCAGAATAACTCCAACACGTTCCTGATGACCCTTGGTCTTTAATAGGCGTGTTTTCTAAATTTATTACCTCAGTAAACGAGAATCCTTCTTTACTATTGGCACTTTGATTTGCCTTTACTTTATTTATTAATTCATCTTGTGCTACAGCACCAGTTATCGCTCCCATACTTAAAACAAGCGATAGCATAAAGGGTTTTAATTTTATTCGCAACATAATTTTCACTTTTATTAAATGGCTACGAAAATAAGAAAAAAGTTAGAATTAACATCTATTCTGATTTGAAAATCTCCCATCCATTAGAAACTAATTTTTATTCATATGCATTTTGTTGGTGTAAAGCAAATTCCAAACAAAAAGCCGCAAAAATGCAGCTTTCTTTATATAAATTGAAGATTAATATTTTTTAAAATGTGATTAGATTATTTCTTTCAAAAACTTTTTAATTTGTTCGTTAAAAATATTTATTTCTTTGCTTGCAATCGTATGGTTGCATACTATCGTTCCATTGTCATTGCAACCAAGAATTTTACTTTTTTCGCCTCTCTTAAAATTGCAGTCTGCATTGGATGCAGTTGCTGCACAACTGTGTTTTATTACAACTACGTTGTCATTATCATCTAATAAATACAAAGTATCTCCTGATCTTACCAATTCTATTTGAAATGCTTGTAATGCAAAATCATTTGCTTCTTTCCCAATGATTGTAAAATAATGTTCTGCAAGTTCGACTGTTTCTATCTCTTGTAAAAATCCTTCTTGGAGCAACACTTCTTTCAATTGTTTCAAATCAATTAAAGAATTTACTTCTCCAGATTCCGATACTTTTCCGATTGCTATTTTACCTCTTTCTTTTTGTAAGACTACTAAATTTTCACTTTTTTCTACCTTAGAATTTTCAGCTTTAGAAACACAAATCGTAGTAAGTGCCACCAAAATCATCAGTGCATTTTTAAATTTCATCATAACAAATCTAGTTTTAAAATTAATACTCTACGCTAATATAAAAAAACAAACTAACAAAATGTTAACACTATGTTAATTTTAAGCATTCATTATTTCACCCTATCCAAAACGAGTCTTCGTTTTGGATTTTAATAAAAAAGCCGTTCTTTCGAACGGCTTTTTTTATGTTACTTCTTCACAATTTTCACAAAGTGTGTTTGTGTAGCAGTTTTTAATTGTACCATATAGGTTCCTGAAGCCAGTCCTGACAAATCTACTTGTACATTTTCTGAATCAAAAGTGTAATTTCTCACTTCTTGACCAAGTAGGTTGTATACAGACACTTTTTCGATAACCGTTTGGTAGTTGATATTTAATACATCTTCTACTGGGTTTGGATAGTAATTCAACTTCGTTAAGTCGAACTTATCTGTTCCAAGAGTTACGGTTACAGTTACAGCCAATGGAGCACTCGGACATCCGTTTTCGTTAATAATTACTCCATAGTACGTTACTCCGTTTACCAATGGCATATTAGATTGTAATCTATTAGTATCCGTTTCTGCATCCTGAGCAGTAATATACCATACTACTCCTGATGGAGAAGCTTGTAAGTTTGCAATTGTTGCATCAGAAGGATAAACAATTTCAAACGCTTGTACTGCATCTCCTGTTGGTGCTGCTGGTCTTGGGTTTACAGTTACTTGTACTGCTACTCTGTTTGATTCACAACCTTGTTGTACACGACTTACATAGTAAACTCCTGATGCTAATACTTGACTTGATGACAATGGTGTAGTAGCAGTCGCTGAAGCATACCATCTGTATGTAGTACCAGAAGTTTGGAACAACGGTGCTTGAGCGATTGTAGCACCTTCACAAACTGAAACTGGGTTTATTTGCAATGGCGTTCCGTTTGTCACGGTTATTAATACTGGTACACGTCCTGATACACATCCGTCTATTGTTTGTGCAACATAGTATGTTCCTGTATAGATTGGCGTAGTAGAAGCAAGTGATGTAGTTGCTGTTGAAGAGTTATACCACACATATTGTGCACCTGCAACTGCTCCAGTAGCTACTAAGTCTCCAACAGTTGCTGCGTTACAGAATTGTTGAGCTGAAGCTTGAACTGTAGCTAATTGGTGAACTGTAATATTTATTGCTTCTCTTGTTGTTTTACAATCTGGGTTGTTAGCATCGCTATACTCTACATAATATGTTCCTGTTGCTAATGCAGTAGACGTTGCTAATGCAGTTGTAGACGTTTCTGAATTATACCATTTAACAACTGCTCCAGCTGGTGCATTTAAATTAGCCGTTGCTTCAGCAATTGTTGTACTTTGGCAATAAACAGAAGTTGCAATAGCAGGAGTTGCTGCTGGAACTGTACCTACTTTTACTGTAACTGCAGTTTTTGGTGTATGGTAATCACAAGATGCTGCATATTGTACTACATAATATGTATGTACTCCGTTTGGAATAACAGTAGTTGATGCTAATGGTGTTGTAGATGCTGCTGAGCTATACCATCTGTAGCTAAATCCTGCTGCTGGTGTTGCAACTAAATCAGCTATTGTAGTTGTTCCACAAAACTCTTGAGTAGTATCTACGTCTAAAGCTCCAGCTAATACCTCTACATCAACAGATACTCTATCAGACACACAAGTTCCGTTCACTACTTCTACATAGTAAGTTCCTGTTGCAGAAATTGTAGTAATTGGAGTTGTAGCATCTATAGCACTATACCAATTGATTGTGTTTGCAGCTGTTCCTCCAACAACTGTTACTGCCTGTGTATTGATTGCATCTGTAATTTCAAATTCAGAACAAGAAGTAAAGTTAGTTGTTGTTACAACTGGTTTATCATCATAGTTAATTGTAAACACTCCTGTTTCGCTACATGCATCAGCATTTGTAGCTGTAGCAGTATATGTTAATGTTCCAGCGTCTGTAGATTTTGCATACACAACTGCTGCGTGAGCTCCATCAACATAAGGAACTGTTGCGCTTGCATCTGTATATAAATTTGTAGCTGGTGACCAAGTTACAGTTATTCCTGTAGCATCATTTCCTGAATTTAATGTTACAACCTCTCCTTCACAAACATTTGTAGTTGTTCCAGTGATTGCATTTACAGGATTTTGTGAAAGTTGTATTTCTACTTCTTCTCTTGTTGAAGCACATTCTGTTGTTGCTACAAATTTCACATTAATACGTGAAGGAGATGTATAAGTACCTCCACTTCCGCTTACACCTCCAGTATTGGTTGCCAATAACTGCGCTGCTGTTCGGTTATCAGCAGTGGTATAAGTACACATATTAACCGGTGTTGTATGATACAACATTGAGTTGGTTTGTGCAAAGTTTCCAGAATCTACATTACTAAAGTTAAATTGAACAACAAGGTTGTTTACTCCATCCCAAACATAAGGCGTATCAAAAGTCAATTGCATTTCACCTGCCTGAAGTGCTAATGCTGTGTTTGAATACACCAAAGTCATTTCACTATTTGGTTTATGAGTTGAAGTAGCAACCGATTCAGTAGTTGTTCCTAAACTTACTGTAAAATCATTTCTTGTTCCACTACCAGGGTTACCTACTGTAAATTTTAAAGCTGTTATTTCACCTGCAGACATTCCTGCAGCATTTAACTCTTGTGCTGTAAAGATGTACTGGTGTTTAGTACCTCCCCAATGACGCCCAAAAGGATTTTGTCCATAGTTCGTTCCTGGTTCTGTTCCACTTCCAATTGCTACATCAGCACCTTCTTGCACTTCGGCCGCTTCCACAAAATAAGAAGTGTTTTGTGAAATTACAGGTGTAGTAAAACTTGCTCCTGTGTGTAGTACATCTGTAGAAGTTGCTGTTTCATACCATTTTAAAACTGCTGTAGTTGTAGACGCAGTTGCTTGTAATGTTACAGCTTCAGGAGCACACAACACACTTGGCTCTACTACTGTAACAGTAGGATAATCACAAAGAGTCTTGAATTTAACTGGCCCTACCCAAAAACTATTCGCCTCACCTAATGCATTACAGTTTGAACGCACATATACATCATAAGTAGTACTTGGTGTTAAACCTGTTTTGTTAAGCGTTGTTCCTGTTATTAATGGGTCAGTAGCTACAGCTGTAGGAAGAGTACCTTCAGGCAATACTTGCACATCAAATACAGTATTACCATTTACTGGCTCCCAAGAAATAGTAGCAGTGTTTTTATCGATATTAGAAACACTCAAATTGATTGGCTCTTTACAAGGTGATTCTTTTTCTACAATAAAATTGTCAAAGTAAATATACCAACCGTCTAATCCACCTTGTGGAATGTGAACAGCTATATACACATCTCCTGTATAAGCAGATAAGTCTATCCAATCAATATTTTGATGTACAACATTACTTACAGTTGTCAAAGGTTTTAACACTGTAGTGAAATCAGCTGCATTATTACCAGTAGTTGATAATACCACACGGTAATCATTTGGCTCGCTTGCAGATCTTGCTCTTACCGAAAAACGCATACGTTGTTCTCCTGTTAGCGTCATTTTTGGCAAAATGAGATAATCATCGTTGTTTCCAGCATTGTTATCTGTAAATATACCTACAGATTTACTATTGTCTACTCCGTTGGTTGCATACGTAACAAACACATCGTTGTCTGCATTGTTATTTAATACCGACCAACAACCTGGAAGGTTTG
The DNA here is from genome assembly GCA_041785575.1 of Flavobacterium sp. GTDB lineage: Bacteria > Bacteroidota > Bacteroidia > Flavobacteriales > Flavobacteriaceae > Flavobacterium. The sequence continues at coordinate 3,770 of JBHBEQ010000100.1, read as the reverse complement.
GAGGTGTTACCGATTCAAAGTCTTCTGTCCAAGGGAAAGAAGAAACAGGTAAACAAGCCGTCAAGAAGTTTTTCGATTCCCAAAAACTACTTTCTGTTGCGCTACATTTTGTTCTAACATAAATAGTATACGCAGTATTTGAGGTCAAAGACGTTAGGTTCAACGATGTAACTCCTACTGCTGTAGTTCCAGAACTTACAAGATTGGTAGCAACACTTGGATTTGACCCTGCTCCGTGCAATTCCCATTCATATCCTAAGTTAGAAGTTGTTTGAGAAGCAGTCCAAGCTACATCTGCCTGATTTCCTGTAACATTCGAAACTGTTAGGTCAGACGGATTCATACAGTTTGCAACAAATCCTAATTTCATCTGAGGCAAATTACTTGGTCTTGACCACGCAGTACCAGGTGATTCTGGTAAAATATTATTCCCATCATCTCTGTTCATAATCCCTCTATACTGCCCTGCCGCAAATGTATAGAACGCAGGTGGATTTTCCCATCCAAAAGAGTTTTCATCTATTGCAATTACAATATTTCCTCCAGTATACTGAAACGGTGTAGTCAATACTATCTCCCACCAGCCATTTGCAACTGGTGAAATAGTTCCTTCAAAAACCACTTGCATTTGAGACACTGGAATCCAAGATGTTTCAGAAGCAAACTGAGACAAAGTGGTGTGCCCCATAAATATTTTCCAATTACTCCAATTGCCAACTGTTCCAATGGTTGCTGTACGGAATTTTAATTTGTTTATTTCTCCTGAAGTAGGCCCACCTGCACCAGTGATATCTGATTCAAGTATAATCATCTGACCATACGAATAGTCGTAGTTTGTAACCGGAATCGTATTACCACCTCCCGTAGTAGTTGTTTCGCCACTACCTATCTGTACATCTTGTGCCGAACCCACAAAGGCAGCTAAAAATGCAAACAAACTAAAAACTTTCTTTAGTTTTTGCGTGATATTATCTTTCGTAGTTTTATTCATTTCGTTATTTTTTTTTACTTTATTCTTTTACAAATACTCCCGTGTTTTTCTTACACAAACACGTTGTTCACTCCGATCTATTTCTTTTTTTACCCATTGCCATACACTAATTATTTTTTTATTACACATTTCTTTTTGTTCTTTTTTACCATAAACCTTAGTAATAAAAGACTTCTCAGACAACTTTTCTACAAACTGTCTAGATTAACAAATATAGAATTTTTTTTTAATGATTGTAAAATAAGTGTTAATTTTTATAAAAATAAAATTTACAACACATTACAAGGCATTTTTAGTTGTTTTTTTACACTGGAAAAAATATCTTTTTTTGGACGTTGATAATAAAAATCTATAGCACAAATTTGCCTTTTTCTAAACGCAAAATTCCTATTCAAATATTGGTAAAGATTATAAAAAAACTGCCCTCCATTTTGGAAGGCAGTTTTATCATTAATGCAATTAATTAAAAAAAATATCTTTTGATGCATCCTAAAAAACAAGTCTAACAATTCTTGTTTCTATACAATTAGAAATTATATTCTACTTCCCAACATATTATTTGGGTCTAATATTTCATCTAATTGTTCTTTGGTAAGCAATTCGTATTTCAATACCAAATCGTATACATTTCCTCCTTTTTCAAGAGCTTCTTTTGCAATTTTTGTACTTGCTTTATAACCGATATAAGGGTTTAATGCCGTTACAATTCCAATATTGTTTTTCACTTCTTTTTTCAAGTGTTCTTTATTTGCTGTAATTCCATCAATACACTGTTTTCGCAATACATTCATTGCTTGGGTGAGGTATTTTATAGACTCCATTAAAGACAAGCCTAAAATAGGCTCCATTGCGTTGAGCTGTAACTGCGCTGCTTCCGATGCGAAAGCTATTGTTGTATCGTTTCCAATTACTTTAAAGCAAACTTGGTTTACCACTTCTGGGATTACAGGGTTTACTTTCCCAGGCATTATTGAAGACCCTGGTTGTTTTGCCGGTAGATTAATTTCATACAAACCTGCTCTTGGTCCTGAAGAAAGCAATCTCAAATCGTTCGATATTTTAGATAGTTTTATGGCAAGTTTTTTTAGTGTAGAGGAAAAGTCTACAAATGCACTTGTATCTGAAGTTGCTTCTATTAAATCTTCGGATAGTCTTACTGGCTCATTTAGCAGTTGTTGTAATTTGTCTACGCAAAGAGATGCATACCCCTGAGGTGCATTAATACCAGTTCCTATTGCTGTTGCTCCCATATTTACTTCGAGTAATTGATAAGATACGCGCTGTAAGCTATCAATTTCTTTTTTCAATGTAGTTGCAAAAGCACCAAACTCTTGTCCGAGTGTCATCGGAACAGCATCTTGCATCTGCGTGCGCCCCATTTTGAGTATATCAGCAAATTCACTCGATTTTTTATCCAATGCAAAAAATAGTTTTTCTAATGCCGTAAACAACGGCTGTGCCATGTCGAAAATGGCCAATTTCAAAGAGGTTGGATAAGCATCATTGGTAGATTGGGAAAGGTTTACGTGGTCGTTTGGTGAACAGTATTTATAATCTCCCTTTTTTTGCTCATTTTTTCTAGGGCGATATTCGCTATCACTTCGTTTGCATTCATATTGGTAGAAGTCCCCGCCCCTCCTTGTATCATATCTATCGGAAATTCTTCGTGGTATTTCCCGTCTAAAAGTTCTTGACAAGCAAACGAAATAGCTTCAAATATATTTTTTTCTAAAATCCCTAATTCATAATTTGATTGAGCTGCTGCGAGTTTCACATAAGCCAACGCTTTAATAAATTCTGGATATTGGGATAGTTTGTGAGTAGAAATCTCAAAATTATCTATTGCCCTTTGTGTTTGCACGCCATAATAAGCATCTATCGGCACAGACAACTTCCCCAATAAATCCGATTCTAACCTATAGTTTTCCATTCTAATTTATTTTCCCATAAAGGTATAAAAAAAGACATTTTATTCTATACTATTTTACAAAAATATCCGAGGTAAAAAGATTTCAATACAAAGACCTTTTCAACTGCAATTATTTTTATAAAACAATTATCACGGATTGACTTCGCTTAGCAAATTTTCAATTGTTTTTTTGCCATTTCCAACAAATATTTTCCCTTCAAACAATACAACAGGGCGTGCGAGAAATGTGTAGTGTTCTAATATGTATTTTTTATAATCCTCAGAGGTAAGGTTTTTATCTTTTAAATCCAATTCTTTATACAACTTTGCTCTTTTGTTGAAGAGGATTTCGTAATCATTTGTCTTTGCATAGAGTTCCTCTAATTGCTCTATGGTAAGCGGATGCTCTTTTACATCTTGCAATTCGAAACGATGAATATCTTTAATTTGACTCATAATTTTCTTACAAGTATCGCAAGTTTTTAGGTAGTATATTTTGTTCTTCATCCTAAGTTTTTTTAGTATTATTTTTTAAAGATTTTTCATAATATATCCCTTTCTTTTCATATTAGATTGGTTTCCAAATTTATCAAATTTCCAAGTAAGGGAAAACATTACATAACGTCTGAGAACCGTGTTTTCATTATCGCTGATGTATGTAGCCGAAACCGTTCTCGATGTTCCTATATTCTGATTGAGTAAGTCGTACACTTTCACTTTTGCCAACAGCTCTTTATTGTAGAAAGCGTAGGACAAACTGGTATTCCAAAGGAAGTAATTAGGTCTGAAATCGCGGTTTAGATTAGAGTTGTTTCTATAAATAAAATCATTACCAAAAGTCCATTTGTTTTTCCAGTAGGTTGTAGTTTG
>JBHBEQ010000099.1:0-8813 GCA_041785575.1 Flavobacterium sp. | reverse complement strand
TTTGTCTGCGAGTGGTAATATTCTTCAACGTTATAAAAATTTTAATGGAACACAAGGAAACACTCCAGTAGAATTTAATGATAGAAACAGAGGTTCTCAAGTATTGCCTGATGTGGAAGATATCGATGGAGATAACACAATGAATACGATAAATGCGTATTACGATTTTAAAGTTGATATTCAACCAAACCCAGTTGTAGGAACAAACTATGTAGTAGATGTTCGTACAACAGAGGTTACATTGCAAAATGGAACTGTTTCACCAGTTAAATGGGTACAATATAAAGTACCTATAAACGCTTTGCCTGAAAATGCAGTTGGTGCAATTAGCGATTTACAATCGGTTCGCTTTATGAGAATGTTTGTTACAGGATTTACTGATGAGGTAACTCTTCGTTTTGGGACATTAGATTTAGTACAAAGCAATTGGCGAACTTATGATCAAACATTGATAGAAGACCCAAATGCGACTCCAATTTTGGGTAACAATACTGGATTTGAAGTGCGCACATTAAACATCATCGATAACTATACAAGACAGCCAATTCCGTATGTAATGCCGCCAGAAATTGTTCGTGAGCGAGTAATGAGAAATAATTCTGTTATTAATCAAAACGAACAATCTTTAGCACTTCGCGTATTTAAGCAAAATGCAGATAACTCTAGTTCTGCAGGATTAGAGCCAGGTGATTCACGTGCGATATTTAAGAATGTATCGGTAGATATGAGAAGGTACAACAAACTTCGTATGTTTATCCACGGAGAAGCTTTAGAACCTGCAACTGACACCCAACGTCTGAAAGATGATGAAATGGTAGCTTTCTTGCGATTCGGTAACGATTTTACTAATAACTACTATCAAGTAGAAATTCCTGTAAAACTAACAGAATGGGGGGCTACTACAGCAGAACAAATTTGGAGAATCGAAAATGAAATAGAATTGCATTTGAGATTACTTACCGAATTGAAGTTAAAAAGAAATGCAGATACATCTCACGACCCTAATTATACCTATTTCAAACAAGAAGATGAGTTAGATCCTTCGTTTGCAAACAAATCAAATAAACTGCGAATAGGTATCAAAGGAAATCCGAATTTTGGAATGATTCGTACCATTATGATTGGTGTGAGAAATAATACCGACGTATTATATGCCAATACAGCAAACGCACCTAGAGATATTCAAGGTGAGGTGTGGTTTAATGAATTGCGTATTTCAGATTTAGATAACAAAGCGGGGTGGGCAGCTACAGCAGCTCTTGATACACGAATAGCTGATTTGGCAAGTGTGTCTGTATCTGCAAACAAATCTACTATAGGATTTGGGTCTTTAGAGCAAGGACCTCAAGAACGTAGTATGGAAGATGTATTCCAGTACAATGTAACTGCAGCTGTTGCAGCAGAAAAACTATTGCCTAAAAAATGGAATCTGAATCTACCGGTAAGTTATTCAATTTCTGAACAAGTCATTACACCAGAATTTGACCCGAACAATCCTGACGTTCGTCTTAAAAAAGCAATGGATAACGCTTCGAGTGCTGATGAACGCAAACAAATAAAAGACCGTGCAATTGATTATACTAAAAATACAAGTATCAACTTTATTGGCGTGCGTAAAAATAAAGGTGAAAATCAAAAAGATCACTTTTACAATATAGAAAACTTCACATTGTCGCATTCTTATAATAAAATTGAACAACACAATTTTGAAGTTGAACAACACGTGAATCAAACAGCACGAACATCGATAGATTATAACTACGGATTTAAATATTCAGGTTTCGAACCATTTAAAAAAGCAACAAAATTCAAAGAAAAGAAATATTTTAAATGGTTGTCTGATTTTAATTTCAATCCATTGCCAAACAATGTGTCGTTTAATACCAATATTTTACGTCAATTCAATCAGCAAAAATATCGATCTTTAGAAGTACAAGGCTTGGAAATTAGTCCGTTGTATAGAAGAAATTATTTCTTTAATTACAATTACGGACTTAATTTCCAATTGACAAAAAAGCTAAATGCGACATATTCTGTTTCTAATAGTAATATTGTAAGAAATTTTATAGATGCACAGCAATCTGTAGATAATAGCAAAGGTATTTGGGATGGTTATTTTGATCCAGGAATGGCAAACATGCACACACAGCAGTTTACATTAAATTACGAATTGCCTTTTGATAAATTTCCATTCTTGAATTTCATAAAATCTACCTACGCTTATACATCTGATTTTAGTTGGCAGCGAACATCCGATGCTATGGCTAATATCGAATATAACGGTGTGAATTATCAGTTGGGGAATACCATACAAAATGCCAATACCCATAATTTAAACACCAATCTTTCAATGGATAGGTTGTACAAATATCTTGGATTAGTTCCGAGTTCTCAAAAGGCTAAAACAGTCAAAAAGAAAGAAACGGTTTTTAAACCAGGTGAAAAAGTAGAACGCAATGTAGAAACAAGAAGTAAACAACAGAAAGAAGAGCAAAAAGAAAATGCATTTTCAGATGCACTAATCAATTTTGTTACTATGGTTAAAAAGGCAAACATTGTTTACCAAGAAAATAACGGTACCGTATTGCCTGGGTATTTGCCAGGATTAGGATTTTTTGGAACATCAAATCCTTCTTTAGGATTTGTGTTTGGAAGTCAGGCAGATATTCGTTCGGAAGCAGCGCGTAACGGATGGTTGACAACCTATCCAGAATACAATCAAATGTTTAGTCGAGTAAAAAGTAATAGACTTACATTTAATGCAGAGCTTCGACCGTTAGAAGATTTTGTAATAGAAGTTAGTGGAGATAGAAGATATTCCTACAACGTATCTGAGCAATACGATATCACTGATGGAGTGTATAATGCACGTGCTCCATACGAATATGGAAACTTTAGTATTTCTACTATAATGTTGGGTACGTCATTTATGAACAGCAGCGTAAATTCTTCAAAAGCTTTTGATATTTTTAGAGAAAATCGCTTAGCTGTGGCAAATCAATTGGCAACACAAAGAGGAATAGATTTGAGCAATCCAGCAAATAGAGATCAATATGGATTTCCTTTAGGATATTCACGTAGTAGTCAAGAAGTATTGATACCAGCGTTTTTATCTGCCTATACAGGAACAGACCCATTGAATCAAAAAGGATTTATGAGAAATATTCCATTGCCAAATTGGAAGATAAATTATCGAGGATTAGTGAAAATTCAATGGTTTAAAGAGAACTTTAGACGATTTTCATTACAGCACGGATACAACGCGTTTTATGCGGTAAATCAATTCCAAACCAACAATGAATACTTGAGCAATCCAGATGGTTTAAATTCGGCAGGAAATTATCACGCACCTATTGTTGTAGGAAATATTAATATGGTTGAGAATTTCAATCCGTTAATTGGTGTAGATTTCGAAACCAAAGAACAATTGAGTTTTAAAGCAAATATTAGTAAACAGCGTATGCTTTCATTGAGTTTTGACAATAACTTGCTCACGGAAATGAGTGGAAATTCGTATAATTTCGATTTAGGATTCCGCATAAAAGATATTGCATTTAATACCGATTTTGAAGGTGTAGGAGATGGTGGACGTATCGTAAGTGATTTAATAGTACGCGCAGGATTTACTTGGGAGAAAAACCATACGTTGGTAAGATATTTAGATTACAACAATACGCAAATTGGTGGAGGTTTAGACCGATGGGAAGCACGTTTGACAGGAGAATATAACTTTAGTAAAAATTTTACAGGAATATTCTACTATACACACAATTTTTCAAAAGCAGTAATATCTACTATGTTTCCAATAACCAATATACGAACAGGTTTTACTCTGCGATATAATTTCGGAAATTAGAAAAATATTTTTTTCCAATACAATAAAAATAGTACATTTGCTAAAACAATTTTTTAAGATGAATATACCAGCAAACTTAAAGTACACAAAAGACCACGAGTGGATTAGTGTAGAAGGTGATATCGCAACTGTAGGAATTACAGACTTCGCTCAAAAAGAGTTAGGAGATATCGTTTATGTTGAAATAGAAACTGTTGACCAAACTTTAGATCAAGATGAGGTTTTTGGAACAGTAGAAGCAGTAAAAACTGTATCTGATTTGTTTTTGCCAGTAGGAGGAGAAATTATTGAGTTTAATGATGCTCTTGAATCAGAGCCAGAATTGGTAAACACAGATCCTTACGGAAAAGGATGGATGATTAAAGTAAAAGTTTCTGACTTATCGCAATTAGAGGGATTATTGTCAGACGAACAATACAAAGAATTAATTGGAGCGTAAGACCAAAATAAGTTTAGCACTCTCTTGGACCATTATAGTTTTTTGCGTGTGTTTGATGAGTTTTGGAGAGATTAATTCTCTAAGTTCTATCAACATACCAAATTTCGATAAGCTAGTACATATTGGATTGTATTTCGTTTTGTCAACTATGTGGTCTTGGGCTTTGTATAAGTCTAAAAACAAAGTTCATATAACACTTCTTTTTGTGTTTTTAGTATCTATAACCATAGGTGTTTTGATAGAATATCTTCAAGAATTTTGTACAGAGGTACGAACATTTGAAGTGTTAGATATTTACGCAAATACAACAGGAGCGTTATTAGGAGTTCTATTTTTTTATTTGCTCACACGCATTAAGTAATTCAAAATAAATGAAAAGCCCAAAAGTAATTTACTTTTGGGCTTTTATTATTTAGAAACTCTTGATTATTTCTTCACGATTTTTTTCACCGTATTTCCATTGGTTGTATAAAGTACTAGCAAATAGTTTCCAGAACTTAAATGCGATACATTAATAGAAGAATTTACATCGTTTCCACTCATTATTACACGACCATTAAGGTCAACAACTTGATATGAAACAACGCGATTAGAAGAGTCTATATGTAAGATATCTGTTGTTGGGTTTGGATAAACAGAAACAGAAACCATTTCAAAAGTGTTTTTGTTTAACGTACTCTCAAAAGCAGGGTAACCTTCGTTTTTATTTTCGATAATCGCCCAAACGTCTGTGTTGTTGTTTAATGTATCTACAAAACTTTGCGTTTTCATATCTGAAGTAGTTTTTCCTTCAATAGAAACCACGGCTTGTTCTACAACACCAGCACCATCTAAGGTTGAAACTTCTTGGTTGTAAAAAGCGTTTGAGATAGTTGTTAATCCTGATGCTATTGCAATAAAGCTACCTTTTGTTCCAACAGCATTTACGGTAGAAACGGCATAACAATTATTCACAATTCCCATTTGACTTACTCCATAAAAACCACCAATCATATCTTCACCAGATACTACAGCCACAGCAAAACAGTTTTTGGTTTCTACTTCTCTATTTGGCAACATAGCAAAAGTGGTAAATCCGATAAATCCTCCGATGATAGAATTTCCGATTACTTCACCTCTAAACGAACATTCTTCTAAAGTAACTTTGTCCCAAGGCGAACCAATAAATCCACCGATTTGTGCAAATCCTTTTACGCGTCCTGTACCCGAACATTTTCTAATTACACAATCTGTAAGTGCTCCACCTACCACGCTACCAGCAGTATATCCTGTTCCTAGATTTTCTGTTTCAAAAACTTCAACGTCAACATTGATTGCGTGACAGTTTTCCAATGTAGCGTTTGTAGACAAGTTTCCTACAATAGCACCAGCAGTTCCTTTTCCTCTAATCACTGCATTTTCTACATTGGTGTTTTTTACAGTTGCTTCTTTTGCGTGTCCGAACAATCCGAGTAATTCTTTATTTATGGCATTGATATAAAGATTGCTTACTGTTTTTCCGTTTCCGTCAAACACACCTGAAAAAGCTGCAGGAATGGTGTTTCCGATAGGTTCCCACAAGTTGCCTTCCAAATTGATATCGGCTGTAAGCACTATCGTTTTTCCACTAAAGTTGTTCCCGTTGTTTACTAACATAGCCAGTCCTGCCAATTGTTCGGCAGTTGAGATGTTGAAACTTGTAGCAGTAGTATTGTACCAAGATACATCGGCATTGCTAATCCAAGTTGTAGTAGGAAATGTAACGTTATACACCGAAAAGCTAGTTTCTGCTGTAGTTCCTCTGTGTGCAAACGTTGGTTTTGAAGCCATTAACGAAAGTAGAGATGCTAAAATTGTAATTTTTTTCATTTTAACTATGTTTATATTATTTAAAAAAAGTGTTATCAAATAAAATGTTACATTTCGATGTATTCGATGATGTACTCGTTTTCAAAAGATTCTTCTTGAGGAGTATTAGGATATACTGTCATGTGCATCTTCAGCGACGTAGGAAAGTTTTGAGCATTGTAGGTAGCATTGTAAACATTCACACCTAATAGATTCGTATCGTTTTGATATGCTTTTAGTTCTTTGATGTTGTTTACCAAGAAATATCCTATCTGAAAATCTGTATTAACAACGGCAGACTGGAACCAAAATAGATTTTTTACATTTCGGAAAATACCATTTTTGTCGTCGTAAGTATAATCAACAGAATAGTTGTCAATCTTCATATTTTCTATGTTGCCTGCAGCATTGTAGCTAAAGCGAACACGAGTTTCTCCGTCTGCTTGCTCCTCAATCTTTTGTCCTTTGTCGTTGTAAACAAATGTAAGTATTTGTCCGTTTGGCAAGATTGTACTTGCATTGTTGCCATTGTATTCTATATCCATTGTGATATTTTGTGTTACAAATACCACTTGTTTTAGTTTTCCATTTTCGTAATATAATTCTTGTTCTTGAATGGGGGTTGAAGACGAATTTTTAAAAGCTTTGATTCCTTTTACCGTATAATCAGGGTTGTAATCATACACCACATACTCATTAGTAGCTGTGAAAGAAATTTTTTTGGGCAGCATTTGTTTTTCTTTTACAGGTGGTTCTGGAAGTGGTTTGTTTTCATCTTCACATGACGTAAATACAACAGTAGATAATGCTAAAAAAGAAAATAATAATTTTTTCATATATAAAAAGTTTTTGTTAGAAGCACAAAAATAGGTAATTACAATTAATATTCGAAGAAAATATACCGTTCGATTGCAAAAAAAAAAATGACAAAACGTGAAATTTTACTCAAAGAATACAAAAGCATTAAGGGCTTTAAGGAAGTGAAAACTCTTCGAAAAAATCTATCGTAAAATCTAAAACTTCCGATGCAATAAAGTTATTTTTAAAATCATCAATACCTTTTTCGATGAGTAGAGGAGTGGTAAACTTTCGGCTTTGTCCTACGATAAACGAATTGAGTTCTAGTTTGAAAAACAATTTGCCACTAGGTGTTTTGAATTTTAAAAATTGCAACATTTCAAATTGTTTTTTCAGTACGTTGATACTGCTAAAACACTCTGCTTTCTGACTGTGTGAAACACTTGTGAAAATAGTATTTCCCTTGCGATTGTTGTAGGTATATTTGTATGTTCCGTTTTCTTTTTTACTAATAACAATGGTACCCATATTGCAAATTTTCTCGGCAAAACTAAAGAGAATCTTTTGTAATAAAAATTCGTAAAATTGCTTTTTTATTGTTATGGAGCTTTTGAAATACACTTCTTAATGTACATTAAGTGTAAATCATTTATTTCGGTTTAATTTTGTATAGAAAATAAAACAAACCTAATTATGAAAAATATACAAGCGATAGTAAAACCGGCAGAGCCTCATTTCGTAGGAGATGGTTTTAGAGTGCACAATTTTATTCCAAGTGCTCCAGGGATGGATATGATGCGTATGGACCCGTTTATTATGCTCGACTATAATTCGAAGTATCACTTTACCCCAACAGATATTCCAAGAGGAGTAGGTGTACATCCGCACAAAGGATTTGAAACCGTAACCATTGCTTATAAAGGACGTGTAGAACACGGAGATAGCAGCGGAGGTGGTGGTATCATAGGTGAAGGAGACGTGCAATGGATGACAGCCGGTGCAGGTGTGCTTCACAAAGAGTTTCACGAAACAGAGTGGAGTAAAAAAGGCGGTATCTTTCAGATGGTACAACTTTGGGTAAATCTTCCAAAAAAACACAAACTTACACCTGCAAAATACCAATCTATTGAACACGGAAATATTCCTAAGGTGGCTTTAGATAACCATATGGGTGAAATAGAAATTATTGCTGGTAATTACCACAACACACAAGGTAGTGCTTCTACTTTTTCGCCAATTCACATGTATAATCTCAAAGCAAAAAAAGGAGCCACAACCACTTTTTCTTTTCCAAAAGAATACACCACTATTTTATTGGTAATTGAAGGAGAAATTTCAGTAAACAATAGTGAAAATATACCAACAGATTATTTGGTATTGATGGATAGAGAAGGAGAAGAGTTTTCAGTAACTACAAATGAAGATAGCATTGTTTTGGTACTTTCAGGAGAACCATTGCGCGAGCCAATTGCTCATTACGGGCCTTTTGTAATGAACACTCGAGAAGAATTACTCGAAGCCTTTCAAGAATTTCAAGAAGGGCGTTTTGGAGAATTGTCTTAAACCTTTGCAAACACAAACAATAAATAATAAACAACTTGAAAACTGTCTGATTTTTTTCAGACAGTTTTCTTTTTTTTGAGATATAACCATCAAATAATATATCGTAAGGATAAAAAATAGAAGAGTGTCCGACGCAGAAATGTCGAAGTATAATGTGTAATAAGGAGTTGTTTTTTTCAATACGCTCCATCTGACTTATATTTTCCTTTCACTCCAGTGAAAAGCCTGTCCGACACTTCGGTGAGCAAAAACACTCCAGTGAAAAGTCCGTCCGACGTTTCGGTGAGAGAAAACACTCCAGTGAAAAGACCGTCCGACGTTTCGGTGAAC
>JBHBEQ010000098.1:0-4447 GCA_041785575.1 Flavobacterium sp. | reverse complement strand
ATTACACCTTACTTATCAAAAATACTTATTTTTCAAACAAACCACATTACAAAATTTTATTTGTTAAATGTTTTGTAATTATATTTTTTTATATAACTTTACTAAAACGATTAAAATTATTACATCATGAAAAAATTATTTTTATTACCACTAGCCCTTTTAGGACTTTTCGTTTCTTCTTGTACTAACGAACAATCAGCAAACGAATCTTCAGAGCAAGTTTTTCTTTCAAGAAATGCTAAACCATTTGTAAAAACCCCACGAATGATTGCTTTCGAAAAAGAAATTATTAAAATGCAAAATGACATGAACAAAAAAGAAAAACCTGTAAAACAAATTGCCGATGAATTCACAATCGTACTAAAAAATTATCTAGACCACTACAAAGTAAATTATCAAGGATACGAAGGTAATCAACTGCTTAAACTTGCCTTGGATACACATCAGAAAGAAATAATGAAAATTAATCAATAATACTTTACAATTATGAAAAGAATAGCTTTCTCCTTACTAGTAACAGCTTTACTTAGCTTTACTCCATCAGCAACTAATGAATGTTTAAATGAAGATACAGATGAATTGATTGTCTACAACGGAACTCCTTTTATTTTCCATGGCTCGATTCGACTACATTCTAGTTGTTTAGAAGATTTTAACGTGATTCCCTATCTTGGAGACCTACCTATGAACATTTCTCCTTTTGGAAATTTATGGATATCTAACAACTTTCCAATAAACCTCAATATTACAGGAATTCCCTTTAGTGCGATGGTTCCATACACTAATCATTTAACACAACATGGAAACGGAGTCCTTACACAGATAAGCCTCACCGAATTACAAAACAACTATAAGAATAAATATAAATGGTGGTGTATCAAAGGAGAGGCTATATCAAGTCCTGATAATTTTTCTTCATACATTGGAATTTACAACGGGATTCACGATTCTCTTATAGGTTTGGGGTATTCTCCTGTAACTCCCGACATGGCTGTAAAGGACAGCTCTGGAGAAATATTTCGCCGTAAAACGGACCTTATGTTAGAACACGATGATTCTCTTGGCAATCATTCTATAACATTCAGCGGATCGCCGTTTGGTGGAAAAATGGTTGTTATTTTATACAATCCATAACAATAAACTATTAAACACTTACATCATGAAAAAATTATTTTTATTATCGTTAGCTCCTTGTCTTGCATTAGGCCAAAGTGTGCCCTTAGAGCTAGAATGGGGTACTTATTTTCCTGTACACGACTACCCAAACATACATGGACATAGTTATAACGCCTCCCACAACCAAAATTTTTTTTACTATGGACAAGAAGACGAGGTACTCAACCAGCTCCCTGATGGCACTTTAGTAATTGGTGCTCGCCTAAGAAAAGTAAATCCCGACTTGACCAGTCCGGTCGAGCAGACCTTTATATCTCCGAATGCTTTGAAGTCTGAAATAGAAAAAACTGATTTTAAAATTGTTTTACTAAATCCTGATGGAACTTTAAAATACGGCACTTATTTTGGAGGAGAAGAAGACGATGTCATAGCCCCTCTCGTAATGGGAGAAGGCAATAATTTTTACATTTGGGGAGATACCAAAAGTACCCAAAACATCGCTACTCCAGGTGGTCACTTAGAAAACTTTACCAACGCAGAATACTCTGGAACGTTTTACAATCCTATTTATGGTTATTCTGGAAATTTAGGGTTATCCGAAGAGAAAGCTACTAATGGATTTATTACAAAGATGGATTCCGACGGCAACATCCTTTGGAGCACCTATATTAGTGGAAACAAAGGTGCTTCTATCACACATTTGAAAAAAGGTCCAGATGGTATCTACCTACTAGGAATTTCTGCTTCAGACAATGCCGACTTTACTACAGAAGGTGTTTTCGCAAGCAACCCTCCTGCTACTTACTACAGTCCGTTTGGACATTTCTTTGTGTGTAAATACTCTTTTGACGGAGAACTCCTTTGGAGAAGCTATCTACCAGACTATTTAACTCATCCTCTACCCATAGGGTACACAGATACTAAGTTGTTTTACAACTTACCCCGTTTTTTTCGCTTCGACGAACAGGGTAATTTCATCACTATGTATACAACATATTCAGAATCTGGAATACCTGGCAACAGTACAATGGTCCCTGTTTTGATTTCATCAGACGGACAACAATGCACTATATACAACGCTCCCAACACAGTTAGCACACCTCCTCTACCTCCTGGTGTCGTTTCTGTAGGGTCTCCAAAATCTCTAAATGGAAACCGTTATTTCTTAGGTAGTGCAACCTCTTCTGCAGTTGGAACAGAAGGCTCTTTTCGACCTACTATTCCACCAAACAGTCTCTCTAACAATTATTTCTTAATGAAATTTAATCAGAACGATCAGCTTCAATGGGCGACTTTTTTACCTTTTAAATCTGCGATAGAACTCGATCAGAACGAAAACATTTATATATTGAGCAACTCACAAGAAACAGATTTGGCAACAGAAGATGCCCTACTAGAAAGTGTAGAAGGAAGCCCAAAAACAAGCCTCATGAAAATGACTCCCGAAGGAAATGTTCTCTGGTCTACATACCTAGACAAATATCACAGCCTTGAGGAAACCGAAATTGTCATCGGGCAAGATGGAGAACGTGTTTTTATATTACAACCTATTTCTTATTCTGCGTTTATTAATGAAAACGGTCTTTATAACACTTCAGAGTACTACAATTATTACAACGAAGATCATGTTCGCCTGCAGCTCTACTGCTTCAAGCCAAAAGAAAGAGCCTCTGTTGATGCACAAACTAAAAACAACTTTACGATTTATCCAAACCCTGCGAACGAAAAGATTTTTATCCAATCTAACGAATATAATTCTCTCGAAAATACTACATACAGCATATATGATATCAATGGAAAATTAATTCGTAAAAACAAACTGAATTCAGACGGAAGTATACCTATTGAACAACTATCGTCGGGAGTTTATATCTTAGAATTAGAAAATGCTTCTGGAAAAAGCTCCAATAAATTTGTAAAAAAATAAAACAAAAAAGCTGTTCCATTTTCTTTTGAACGGTTACATATTTGCAAAGGTGCGGTTTTTATACCTATAGTAATGGCTAAAGACCCAACTGTATTCTTGTACAGAACTTTGAGTTAAGCCTTTAGCCACACTTTTGCAAATAGGTTGTTGGTAGAAGTGGTTATTGCAAATCCGCTTCCGTTATTTCAAAAACAAACTTACTGTAATACTTTCTACTTTCTACCAATTTCCACGATTCACGGTCTTGCGTTTTAAAAATACTTTTGCCCATGTCTGTGGGGTAGTAAGTTTTTCTCACAATATCATCAACTTTGATTTGAATTGAATCATAGTATCCCATATATCCAAGTCCATAAGATCCCCAATCACATTCACTTAACTCTGAGAAACTGGAATGTGCAGGAATTATATTGTTACGATCAATACTATTTTCTTTGAAGTAGATAATTTCTAATGTTGAACTTGTTTTATTTTCAATAAGATAATCTACGCAATCATCGCAAGATACCAATAGAATAGAAATGGATAATAAAAAATAATTTTTCATGATTTAGTTTTTTACTAATTATAAAAATAAGCTTCAAAGAGTCGATTAACTTGTGTTTGCTGCCAGTTTCCATTGTTGGACAAAAGACGGTTTCTAAATTCTTGGGGTGTCTGTACACTAGAATGTAATGCTCCAAAAATCTGACTAATTGTATAACCATTTACATTATCGGTAAATCTAGGTCTAATAACGTCTACATTTCTGTCTATTAAATCGTAACGAATACAACATCAATTGCAAAGTAAAGTAGCTTTAATACCACAACAATTGAATTTTTCCTAATTGTATCTTTTATGAGAAACAATAAAAGAAATTTAAGCTAATATCTTTACTTAGCTAACACAGTGTATTAAAAAACATCACATTATTTTTCTAAACTCTCTTCAATAGCATCCCAAAGCAATATACGCTTTTCTAAAGCTAATTTAGAAATATCTGCTACTTCTCGCCACTTTTTCTCATCATCCCCACAAAGCTCCTGAATCATCTCAAAAGCCATAGGGCCATGCTCATCTGCGTCTAATTCAATATGTCTCTCGAAATAATAAGTCAATTGGCTCAATTGATTCTCTGAGAATTTTGATTTAAGTTCATTTAATAAAGCGGTAAACATACTCGGAATTAAATCTTCTCTACCAAAAGTAAATGCCGCAGCAATTTCGTGTGTTTTACCACTTTGAATAGTTTCAAACGAAAAATTTAAAAACGATTTTACATGAGGATGAAAATCCGCGTTTTCAATAGCTGTGAAAACATCAGAAGTTTTCACATTTTCAATAAAACGGTCTAAAACAATTGTTGAAGCACCACAAGCTTTCATTGCTTCGTAATACATTTCATAATGACTCAATCTTCTT
>JBHBEQ010000097.1:0-7522 GCA_041785575.1 Flavobacterium sp. | reverse complement strand
TGATTTTGAGTTGTATGGATAGTAGAACATCTGCAGAATTGGTTTTTGATCAAGGATTAGGAGATATTTTTAGTATTCGCATTGCAGGGAATGTACTAACAGAAGAGATATTAGGAAGCATGGAATATGCTTGTCAATATGTAGGAAGTAAACTAATATTGGTTTTAGGACACAGTAAGTGTGGAGCAACGACAGGTGCTTGTGCAGGAGTATCAGGAGGAAATCTAACTTCGGTACTCAATAAATTTGAGGTGTCTAAAAACGAAGTTAGAGCAGAATTGCCAAACGTAGAGCCGACATCTTCCGATTTCGTAGAAGCTGTAACACAGCACAATGTAATCCATACGATGGATGAAATTTTAGAGAGGAGTGTGATTTTGAAAAAGCTGTTTGACGAAGGAGCTATCGGAATTGCAGGTGCATATTACAACGTAGAATCTGGTACTGTGGAAGTTTTGAAAACTAACGTACCTTCAGATGAAAGATAACATATTTTTTCTCTGATAATACAACTAAAATAGTGATTGAAAAGTGATACGATTAATACAATTGTATCACTTTTTTTATATCGTTTAGTCTTAAACCTAAGCAAGACAAAGAGAGTTTTCTTGAGAATATTATTTAAAAAAAAACTATGAAAAACGGGTAAAATATATTATTTTTGCGCGTTAGCAATTTATAAAGAAATGAGAACAATACAATTTAGAGAAGCAATTTGCGAAGCGATGAGTGAAGAAATGCGTCGCGATGAGAATATATATTTAATGGGGGAAGAGGTTGCTGAATACAATGGAGCGTATAAAGCATCAAAAGGAATGTTGGATGAATTTGGGCCTAAACGTGTAATCGATACGCCGATTGCAGAGTTGGGATTTGCAGGTATCGGTGTTGGTTCTGCAATGAATGGATTACGTCCTATTATCGAATTTATGACGTTTAACTTTTCACTTGTAGGAATCGATCAGATTATCAACAATGCTGCAAAAATGCGTCAAATGTCAGGTGGACAATTTAATATCCCAATTGTTTTTAGAGGACCTACAGCCTCTGCAGGACAATTGGCTGCAACACATTCTCAAGCATTTGAAAATTGGTATGCAAACACTCCTGGATTAAAAGTGGTAGTGCCTTCAAATCCATACGATGCTAAGGGATTGTTGAAATCTGCAATCAGAGATAACGACCCTGTTATCTTTATGGAATCAGAACAAATGTATGGAGATAAAGGTGAGGTGCCTGAAGAAGAATACACTATTCCATTAGGTGTTGCAGATGTAAAAAGAGAAGGAAAAGATGTAACTATTGTTTCTTTTGGAAAAATTATCAAAGAGGCATATATAGCTGCAGATCAATTAGAAAAAGAGGGAATTTCTTGCGAAATTGTTGATTTGAGAACAGTAAGACCTTTAGATGAGGAAACAATCTTAAAATCAGTAAAGAAAACTAATCGATTAGTAATTTTAGAAGAAGCTTGGCCATTTAGCTCTATTTCTTCGGAAATTACTTATATCGTACAAGAAAAAGCATTCGATTATTTAGATGCGCCAATCCAAAGAATTACTACAGCTGATACACCAGCACCATATTCACCAGCATTGTTGAAAGAATGGTTGCCAAATGCAGAAGATGTTGTGAAGGCTGTAAAGAAAGTAGCTTATAAAAAATAAATCGTTAGGTAATATTTTCTTAAAGACTATTCAAAAAGCATCCGTTTTAGTGAAAATTGATTTTCCTTTTACTTTGCTTTTTGGGTAGCTTTTTTTATTTATGAAAAATGTGTTTCGTATATTCATACTGATTTTTTCTCTATTCAATCAAAATGTTAATTCTCAAGAGTTTGATAAGGAAGTTACGGCAGATTTGCCTATAGATACTTTGCCAAACAATAGCAAATTAAAAGAATACATACCTTTCGATACTGTAGAGAAGCCTAAATTGCTTTTTCCAAAATGGGATAAAGAAAAGTCGGAAAAATTTTTTCGTTTTGCTAAGTATGTTACAGGAAATTACTGGTATGTTGACAAGTTTGACATAGGTCCGATTTACTCATTCATAAGATATAATCACATAGAAAATTGGAGAATTAAATTAGGAGGAAGAACAAATTTTGGTTTAGATGACAAATGGAGGGTAGAAGGGTATGGAGCTTATGGAATAAAAGATAAAAAGTTTAAATATGGCGTATCGGCTAAAGTATTGCTAGAGCAGTATTCAAGATTGATTGCACATATTGGATATAGAGATGATTTAGATCATTTATCGTCTAGTTTTTCTCCCGTAGAAGATATTTTAGATGTTGGTATAACTAAAAGTATATTATTAGCGAATACTAAATATGCCAAACTTTCAGATATGCAGAGAACACGTGTGGGATTTGAAGTGGAAATAATGGAAAATTTCAGGTTTTTGACTTCTTTTGATTTTCGAAAAATGAATCCTGTAACCGACTTTAATTTTGCATATTATGAAGATATTGAAAACAAAAAAATAAGGGATGCTTTTCAACAGTCAGAGATTCGATTTTCATTAGATTATTCTCCAGGAAAGCAATTGAGTGGAAAAGGGGTTGAGCGCAAGAGTCTTACTGATAGATATTTAAGAATATATCTGAATTATACTAAGGGACTAAAAAGCTTGTGGGATAGTCCGTTTGCATACGAAAAAATACAATTTTATTATAAGTATCCTATCAAAATTTCAAATTATGGAATAATGACTACTAGTGTGGAAGCAGGAAAGGTATTTGGAACAGTACCTCTTGCAATGTTAGCAGTAGTTCCAGGTAACCAAACTTATTATACAATACCTAATGCATTCCATCAAATAGATTATTATGAATTTGTAACCGATAGTTATGCTGCTTTCCATTTACAGCATAATTTTCAAGGCAAATTGCTTTCAAAAATAGCTTTGTTGAAAAAAATAAAAATGCATGAAATTGTAGGGGTGAGGAGTGTGATAGGAAGTATATCTCAAGATAATATAAATATCAATGCTTCACCAGTCGTATACAACGCTCCTACAAAAATGTATAGAGAATATTTTGTAGCCATAGGGAATATTTTCGATTTATTTAGAGTAGATTTTACTTGGAGAGGAAACTATCTAGAAAGAGAAGGAGTAAGGCGATTTGGAGTAAAAGCTACATTTGCGTATTATTTCTAGAATTAGATTTGCTAAGGAAATGAATATTACGTATTTTTGCGTTTTATTAGAAATAACAAAAAGATTACTATGGCAAATTTAGAAAAATTTGATGTATTTGTAGAAATACCTTCAGGAAGTAGAAACAAATATGAGTTTGATTTTGAATTGAAAAAAATGCGTTTTGATAGATTGTTGTTTTCTTCAATGAAATATCCAACAGATTACGGATTTATTCCAGAAACATTAGCTTTAGATAACGATCCATTAGATGTTTTAGTATTGTCAACAGAGCCAATGATTCCAGGGTTGTTGGTTGAAGTAAAACCAATTGGTGTTTTCTATATGTCTGACGACAAAGGAAATGATGAGAAAATTATCTGTGTTCCTACAGGAGACCCACTTCAAAGAGAGTTGAATGATTTAGGAGATGTAAATAAACATTTGTTGAAAGAAATCGAACACTTCTTTAAAGTATATAAAGATTTAGAAAACAAAAAAGTAGAAACAAACGGATTTGGAGATAAAGCAGCTGCTATCCAAATGATCGTAGAATGTCAAGAGCGTTTCAAATCTTTAGATGTACAAAAGCAAAATGAATACAGTATATTCTAATACAAGCCACCTTTTATAGGTGGTTTTTTTTTCATATAAATAAATTAATTACATTTGTAAAAAAAAGTGAAATGTCAAAACAAGTAAATCCATACAAAGACTCTAACCTTAGTAAGAAAAAACAAGTTGCTCAGATGTTTAATAATATTTCTGGAAACTATGATAATTTAAATCGAATGATTTCTTTAGGTACAGATCAAGGATGGAGAAAAAAAGTTTTGAAGTTAGTTTCGGATACCAAACCAGAAAAGGTTTTAGATGTTGCAACAGGAACAGGTGATTTAGCAATATTATTGTCTAAATCGGGAGCGTCAAAAATTGTAGGACTCGACCTTTCTCAAGGGATGCTTGAAGTAGGAAAAGAAAAGGTAAAGGCATTGAAACTAGACAATATCATTGAAATGATTTTGGGAGATTCAGAGCAATTGCCTTTTGAAGATAATACATTTGATGCGATTACAGTAGCATTTGGAATAAGAAATTTTGAAAATCTAGAGGTAGGATTGGCAGAAATTCGTAGAGTTTTGAAACCGAATGGAATTTTTGTTATCTTAGAAACGTCAGTGCCTACAAAATTTCCATTCAAGCAAGGATATAATATTTATACAAAAAATATAGTACCACTGCTAGGTAAAATGTTTTCAAAAGATCAACAAGCTTATGCTTATTTATCTGAATCTGCAAAAAACTTTCCTTACGGAGAGGCTTTAAATAAAATATTAAGTGAGGTAGGTTTTTGCAATATCCATCACGAACCGCAGACAATGGGAATTGCGACAATATACACTGCTTCTAAGAAATAATAATTTTCCAAAAAAAAATGAAAAAAATAGCTCTAATACTTTTCTCATTGATTACACTTACTGCCTCAGCTCAATATAGTGGTGGTATGTTTGGGAAAAATCCATATAAAAACCTACAAGATTGGGATTCACAACGTATGCATTATGGTTATTTTTTAGGTACAAGTGTATATGATTTTAAAATAGAATACAACGAAGAATATCTCAAGCAAAACGGTTCAAATGATATTTTGGTGGAAACTTCTGCTGGATTCAATGTTGGATTAGTTGGAAATTTAAGATTGTTTGAATATGCCGATTTAAGGTTCGAACCAGGGTTGTATCATACCAAACGAACTCTTTTTTTTCCTCATATAACTAACCCGACACAAGCGGTAAGAGAAGTAAATTCAACCTACATTCATATGCCACTTTTATTGAAAGTTTCTTCTTTGAGAACTGGAAATATACGTCCATATGTAATTGGAGGGTTTTCTGAAAGTTTAAATTTGAGTAGTTATGAAACTTCAAAAGAAGACAATTCAGAAGGGCGTTTCAGAATGAAAAAATGGACAACGAATTATGAACTTGGAGTTGGGATAGATTTTTATTTTCCATATTTTAAGTTAAATACCTCTTTAAGAGGTGTGTTTGGTTTACAAGATGAATTAATTAGAGATAGAGCAGCCGATAGTCCATGGACTGGAAATATTTCTTCTATGAAAACACGTGCTGTATTTATTAATTTTACTTTTCATTAATAGCATTTTCCAAAAATATCTTTAGAAAAATATAGACTTTTTTATTGAGAAATAAATTACCCAAGCAACTGTTTTTTTGGTTAAAAACCTTGTATAAAGTTGGTTTCTATTTCTTAACTTTGTTGCTTGTTATTTACTACATTTAAAATGAAATTCTATTTTTATTTATTTATTCTTTTTTCACTTGTTGGGTGTCAGATGAAAAATCCAATGCAAACTGTTGTGCAGGGTGAAAAAATCGATGATAATTTTACGAAACAAAAAATAGTAATTGGGAATAGTGAGAAATTTAAAAAAGACCAATTAGAGATTTCGTACTTGCAGTTGAAAGACGAATATATAAATGAAATAGAAAAGAAAAATGCAGAAGATTTTCTTAATCAAGTAGAGTCTGAAGTGAAGCATTGGAAATATTATTTCACGAATTTCAATATTCAGCAATCAAGTGAAATAATTAAAAATGATTCTGGAATTTTAGGAATCTTAATTACCCAAAAAATAAATGACGAAGTAAAGCATTTTTCACGTTATTATTACGTTGGAAAGAAGAAACAATTACAAGCAAAAGATATTTTCTACCCACACGGGAAATGGAAACAACTACAAATGTATGTGAGTGAAAAATATCCAGACAATAAGGATGTTATTGAAAAATCAGAAACTGATGAAAATCAAATGGCATTTGTATTTGATAAAAATGGAAATCTTACACTTTATTATGATGGAATGTCTCCTGTTGAATTAGATAGAAAGGAGATTTCAAGATTTGTAAACAGACGATTTAGAGATGTTTTACGACTTCCTTTGCCATATGATTGTGATAAAGAGCCTTGTGTTGCCCTTACTTTTGACGATGGACCAAACAAGCAAACTGAAAGATTATTAGAGATTCTAAGTCAAAACGATGCAGAAGCTACATTCTTTGTATTAGGAATTAATGCAAAGGAGAATAGTGAAATATTAAAGCGCGTGCATTTAGAAGGTCATCAAATAGGAAATCACAGTTGGAATCACAAGAATTTTACTACATTAACTCTGCCACAACTTGCTGAACAATTAGATAAAACAAACCAGGTAGTGGAGAATATTACTGGAATAAAACCTAAAATATTGCGTCCGCCGTATGGTAAAATTAACGATTTGGTATTAAAAAATGTAAAAATGCCTGTGATATTGTGGAATGTAGATTCTTACGATTGGAAATTTAGAGAGTCTTCTGCAATTATTGCAGAAGTTGTGAAATCTAAGAAAAACAGTATCATATTAGCACACGATATCCACGCGACAACCGTTGATGCTATGGAAAGCTGTATTAAACAGTTGAAAGATAAAGGATTTCATTTGGTTACTATAGAGGACTTGTTTCACAATAAAGATTTAAAAGAAGGAGTAAAGTATTTTAATCGAAATTAGAAATGATTTCTATGTTTATGCAACTTGTGTATCAGATAGTTATTAATGTCATAAACTATCTATTGCCTATTTCTAAATTATTCAGTTCTAAAATGAACTTGTTTGTATCAGGAAGGAAAGATATATTTTCCAAACTGAGAACAGATATTCAACAAGGCGAAAAATACATTTGGATGCATGTGGCCTCTCTTGGAGAATATGAGCAAGGTGTACCAGTGCTTGAGGCTTTAAAGCTTAAATATCCTGAATATAAAATACTTTTAACATTCTTTTCTCCTTCGGGATATGAAATTCGTAAGAATAATTCTTTAGCAGACTTTACGTACTATTTACCTATAGATACAAAAACAAATTCCCGTATTTTTTTGGATATTGTTCAACCTAAAATTGCCTTGTTTATTAAATATGAATTTTGGCCTAATTATTTGTTTGAACTTAAAAGAAGAAATATTCCAACGTATCTAATTTCTGGAATTTTTAGACCAGATCAGTTGTTTTTTAAATGGTATGGTGGTTTTTATCGAAAATCATTAGATACTTTTTGGCATTTTTTCGTACAAAATCAAGAATCAAAAGATTTACTTAAACAGATTGGAAAACAGAATTGTACTGTTCACGGAGATACGCGTTTTGATCGAGTAATACAAATTGCTCAAAATAGCGAACCTTTAGAATTTATAGAGCGATTTATAGGAGACAAAAAAACAATTGTAATTGGAAGTTCGTGGGAAGACGACGAGGAAATCTATTTATCTTATATCCATAAATCAAATGATGTAAAATTTATCATTGCTCCTCATAATATTC
>JBHBEQ010000096.1:0-13992 GCA_041785575.1 Flavobacterium sp. | reverse complement strand
TCTTCTATCCCCACAAAAACCAATAGTCCATTCTGAATTGCAGCAATTTTTTGATGATCTACAACTACAGAAGCTTCAGAAACTCTTTGTATTACTACTCTCATTCTTCTTTATTTTTTCCGTTGCCATATACATCTACTCGATAGGTTTCGTCATCTCCTTCTAATATTTGAAGATAACTTTTATATCTTGACCAAGAAATTTCATCATTGTCTAAAGCATCTTTCACCGCACATTGAGGTTCTTGTTTATGCAAACAATTATTGAATTTACAATGTTCTTTTAATTTAAAAAATTCTGGAAAATAATCTCCTATTTCTTGAGGCTCCATATCAACCAATCCAAAACCTCTAATTCCTGGTGTGTCAATAATTCGCGCGCCAAATTCCAAGTCATACATTTCTGCGAAAGTTGTTGTATGCTGTCCTTGTTGATGTTGTTCGGAAATTTCTTTTGTTTGTAAATTTAAATTACGATCCAAGGCATTGATTAGAGTAGATTTTCCAACACCTGAATGCCCTGTAAACATTGATGTTTTATCTTTCATCAATTCTTTTAGTTTATCCAAACCTTTTTTCTCAATTGCTGAAATACGCAAACAAGTATATCCTATTTCGCTGTATAAATATTGTAAATACAATTGCTCATTCAATGTTTCTTCATCAAACGTATCTACCTTATTAAACACCAAAACAGCTTCTATACCATAGGCCTTTGCTGTTACTAAAAGCCTGTCTATAAAACTAGTAGTAGTTACTGGATTATTAATTGTCACAAGAATAAAAAGTCTATCGATATTTGAAGCTATTATATGAACCTGTTTTGATAAATTCACCGACTTTCTGATTACATAATTTCGCCTTGAATGGATGTTATTTATCAACCCAACTGTTTCATCTCCATTTGTTTCGATTTCAAAATCTACTATATCACCAACTGCAATTGGATTGGTACTTTTAATACCTTTTATTCTAAATTTACCTTTTATTCGGCATGTAAAAAAATCACCTGTTTGATGTTCCCTCACCCAATATGTACTTCCTGTAGATTTATAAACAACTCCTGTCATTCTTTGATTATTTTTGTTTTGATTTAGACAATAGCTCTTGTCTAGCTATACTCTCTTGATGTATCGCTTTGTAAAGTGAAATCACAAATTCTTCCGATAATTTTTTAGAAACACCTTCTTTCACTAATTGCTGCTGAACCTCTTGCCATCTTTTGTTTTGAAACAATGTAACGTCGTAATCTTGTTTTAAAACACCTACTCTTTCTGCAATTTCCATTCTTTTTGATAAAATTTCAATCAATTTTTCATCTAAAGCATCTATTTGTAGGCGATATCCTTCTATTTTACGTTTAAAATCTTCCGACGAGTCGTATGCTTTTTTTATTTTTAATTTCTTTAAAATTTCCAATAAGCTATTTGGCGTAACTTGCTGTGCTGCGTCACTCCATGCCTCATCAGGTGTAATGTGTGTTTCTATCATCAAACCATCAAAACCTAAATTAAGTGCTTGTTGAGAAATTTCTCCTACGAGTAGTCTATCACCTGAAATATGTGACGGATCGCAAATGAGTGGTAAATCTGGAAAACGAGCTTGTAATTCTAAAGGGATTTGCCATTCTGGAATATTTCGATATTTTGTAGGATTATATACTGAAAACCCTCGATGAATAGCTCCTAATTTCTGAATGCCGGCTTTATGCAATCGTTCAATAGCTCCTATCCACAAAGCCAAATCTGGATTTACAGGATTTTTTACTAATACAATTTTTTCAGTATCTTTTAGTTCATCTGCCAATTCTTGCACTGCAAAAGGGTTTACAGTAGTTCTAGCCCCTACCCACAACACATCTACATCATTTTCTAATGCTAATTTTACATGATGAGGTGTAGCTACTTCTGTTGCCAACAACATTCCTGTTTCTTCTTTTGCCCTTTTCAACCAATTTAGTCCTATCTCCCCTACACCTTCAAACCCTCCTGGTCTTGTACGAGGCTTCCATATTCCTGCACGAAAAATAGGCACACCTACTTTTTTGAGTAATCGCGCTGTTTCTAAGACTTGCTGCTCAGTTTCTGCACTACACGGACCAGCTATGGTAAATGGTTGATTTTTAAGATACCCGGATATCCATTCACTCCAAATCGGATTATTATTCATCATTCGTGTTTGATTTTTGAAAAATCTTCTACAAAAATAAGGAATGATTTATTACATTTGTTACAAAACAAATATAAATGTCGATAGAGGTACAACATATTTCTAAAAGCTACGGAACACAGAAAGCGTTAGACAATATAAATTTTTCTGTTCAGAAAGGAGAAATTGTAGGTTTTTTAGGTCCAAACGGAGCTGGTAAATCCACTTTGATGAAAATTCTCACCACCTACTTGAGTGCAGATTCAGGTGAAGCTAAAATCAATGGTTTTGACGTTAGCATATCGCAAAAAGACGTTCAGAAAAGCATCGGATATCTTCCGGAGCACAATCCTCTCTACTTGGATTTTTATGTAAGAGAATACCTTTTTTTCAATGCAGATATTTACAAGGTTGACAAAAAACGGGTTGAAGAAATTATCGAAATAACTGGTCTTTTACCAGAATCTAATAAAAAAATTAGTGCACTTTCTAAAGGATATCGCCAACGTGTGGGTCTTGCCACTGCTTTATTACACAATCCAGATGTTTTAATTCTAGACGAGCCGACAACGGGATTAGACCCTAATCAATTGGTAGAAATCAGAGAGCTTATCAAAAATATTGGAAAAGATAAAACCGTTTTTCTCTCTACGCATATCATGCAGGAAGTAGAAGCTATATGCGATAGAGTAATCATCATTAACAAAGGCAAAATCATTGCAGACAGAGCCTTAAAATCATTTATTGGTGAAGAAAACACTCAAATAATAGAAGTAGAATTTGATGTAAAAATAGAAAAAGAATTTCTTTTACAACTTCCTAAATTAATTTCGTGCAAAAACATACATGACACCATTTGGGAACTTACATTTGATACCACAGAAGATAGAAGAGGGGATATTTTTGATTTTGCTCAAAAAATGGATTTAAAAATATTGAGTATGCAAAATAAAAACCAAAGTTTAGAAACTATTTTTAGAACACTAACAAAATAATTTTTTCGCATGAATGCACATCAACCTATTGGTTTTTTTGATTCTGGAATCGGTGGAGTTACTATCTGGAAAGAAGTTCATAAAGTTCTTCCAAACGAAAGCACTATCTACCTTGCAGATAGCAAAAATGCTCCATACGGACAAAAGAGCACCGACGAAATCATTGCGCTTTCTGTTAAAAACACCGAATGGTTATTATCTAAAAATGTAAAACTCATTGTAGTTGCTTGCAATACAGCTACAACCAATGCTATAAAATATCTCAGATCTCATTACGATATTCCGTTTATAGGAATAGAACCTGCAATAAAACCAGCAGCTTTGCTCTCTAAGACGAAATCTATTGGTGTACTAGCTACAAAAGGTACTTTGAGTAGCGAAGTTTTTCACAAAGCTTTACTCACTCACAACGAAGTAAAAATCATTAACCAAATCGGACACGGACTTGTTCAACTCATTGAAGAAGGCAAAAAAGATTCGGAAGAAATGCAAGAATTGCTACGTTTGTATTTGCAACCAATGATAGACCAAAACATCGACCACCTCGTCTTAGGTTGTACACACTATCCTTTTTTGATTCCACAAATACGAAAAATTCTATCTCCTAGTATTCACATCATCGACTCGGGGCTAGCTGTAGCAAAACAAACCAAAAACATTCTAGAAAAGCACCACTTACTCCAAAAAGAACAAAGTGAAGTCACCAATATTTTCTATATCAACCAAGATAAAAATGTTCTCGAACAACAAATTCTAAACAACCAATTTTTGGTTATAGAAGAATATTTTTAATTTATTATTCTTTTTTAATTCCAAAATTTGTCCACGTAAGTCGCTTGTTTTTAGTTTCTTTACGAATATTTTTATTGAGCATCAAAGCCTTTTCATTAATATATCCACGAGAGTGATCGAGATGTACGCAGGTTGTACTATATCTAATCTGTAATCCTTTTACACCTTTATTTTCCAACCTTTCACCTAATTCTCTATCTTCTCCACCATATTCCATACGTTCATCAAAACCATTTACTTCTATAATATCTTTTATCCAACCCGAAGCATTATGTCCATTCCACGATGGAGTTGTAGGCGTGAGTATGTTTAACCATTTTGCCAGCCATCCTTTTGCAGTGAGCTTGGTATCTTTAAATGATTTTTTCAGTCCGTTTTGGTGCAACCATTCTACATCAAAACACTTTTGCGTTTCAATATCTTCTTTTGAAATAAGTTTTGAAATAGACATTGGTAATTTGAAATATCCCCCAGATAAAAATCTATTTGGTTTACGAAAATTCAAATGTGTTTGCACAAAATCACGACGAGGAATACAATCACCATCTGTCATTATTACATAATCTGTCGTACACTCTAAAAGTGCTTTATTCAGAATTTTGGTCTTTTGAAAACCATTATCTGGATGCCAAACGTGGCGTATAACAAACGGCACTTCAGATTGCATTTTTTGCAACAACAAACGCGTTTCTTCTGTAGATCCATCGTCTGCAATAACAAGTTCGAAAGCTAAATAATCTTGATTTACAAATCCATAAATAACTTTTTGAAGCCATTCTGGATTGTTGTATGTACTTACTATTACGGAAATATTTGGTTTCATACCCACAAAGATATAATTTTTAATATTTTTGTACGAAATTATCCTATACGAATGCAAAAAATACTAGTTATTCAACAAAAAATGATTGGTGATGTTTTGGTAAGTACTATTTTGTGCGAAACCTTGACAAAGTGTTTTCCCAACGCACAAATTGACTATCTTATCCACGAAGGAACCTATGATGTAGTGAAAGGAAATCACCCAAATTACAACGTACTACTCTTCACGGATAAAGAACGCAAAAGCACACTCTCTCTATGGAAATTTGCACAAAAAATACGACAAAATAAATACGACATAGTTATTGATACATATTCTAAATTAGAAAGTTGGATTCTTGTAGCACTTTCGGGCGCACCAAAAAGGATATCTTTTCGAAAAAAACATTCTAATTTCCTTTATACACATCTTGTTGAACGCCATCAACAACCGCATTCAAACTTAGGATTGGTTATAGAACACAGACTAAAATTACTCGAACCACTTGGAATCAAACTTGAAGATTGTGTAAAAGTTCCGAGTATAAAACTATCTAATGAGGAAATAACATCTGCAAAAGCAACTCTTTCCAAACATCATATCAACAAACCTCTTGTAATGATTAATATAATTGGAAGTAGTACAGACAAAACCTACCCTGCTTCTTATATGACTAAAATTGTTGAAGCAGTAGCAAAACACCCTGTGGAAATATTGTTTAACTACACTCCTAATCAACAACAAGAAGCTCAAAACATTTACAACCAATGCAATAAAGAAACGCAAAATAAAATTCATTTTGACATTTTAGGTAATAACCTTCGTTCCTTTATGGGATTGGTAAACGAATGTATCTGCATCATAGGAAATGACGGTGGAGCTATGAACATGGGAAAAGCTTTAAATAAACCAAGTTTTATCATTTTTTCTCCTTGGATTGAGAAAAAAGCTTGGGCTACTTTTGAAGATGGCGACAAACACTTGTCTGTACATTTAGATGAATACGAACCAAAATGGACTTTGGGTAAAACGCAAAAAGAAATAAAAGCCATTAATGAATCGCTTTACCAAAAATTTGTTCCTTCATATTTTTTGGATAAGATAGATTCCTTTATAGAAAGGAGATTACAAGAATTATCCTAACACTTATTTATAGCAAATAGGTATAATCTCTTCTTTTGCAAGGGCGTATTTTTCAAT
This sequence comes from Flavobacterium sp., assembly GCA_041785575.1. Lineage (GTDB taxonomy): Bacteria > Bacteroidota > Bacteroidia > Flavobacteriales > Flavobacteriaceae > Flavobacterium. The sequence continues at coordinate 8,056 of JBHBEQ010000096.1, read as the reverse complement.
CAAAAGCTCTCCTAATTCTTTTGTATAAAATCGTTCTTCTACTTTAAATCCAACAGAGCGAAGACGTTGAAAATAATCTTTCCCATAAATACGCACGTGATCATATTGTCCGAATATAGCAGCTCTCTGCTTTGGGTCGGTAATAGAATCATCTTCAAAGGTTATTTCTCTGTTTAAATCTTGAGGAACTTGTAAAATTGCCCATCCATTGGGTTTCAAAATTCTATAAAGTTCGCTCATTGCTTTTTTATCGTCTTTAATATGCTCTAAAACGTGGTTACACAAGATTACGTCAAAAGAATTATCTGGAAAAGGAAGATTGCAAATATCAGCCTTAACATCAGCTAAAGGAGATTCTAAATCTGTAGTAACATATTCTATATTAGAAAGTTTCTTAAAACGAGCATAAAAAGCTTGTTCTGGTGCAAAGTGAAGTACTTTATATTTTTTCGCGAAAAAGTCGGTTTCATTCTGTAAATACAACCACAACAAACGGTGTCTTTCAAGCGAGAAAGTACCAGGAGCCAAAACATGGTTCCGTTGATTACCATAACCATAAGGTAAAAAAGAGCGATAGGATTTTCCATCGATTGGGTCTGTAAACCGACTACCTCTTAGAAAAAAAGCCAAAAAAGGACGAACAGCATAACTTATCCTAATGAGTATAGGACGAGGAATACTGTTCAGCCCCCATTTTACAATCTTTTTTATCATTAAAGAACGAGTTTTTGCTGACGAAATTCATCTTCTTCGTTACTTTCTATCCCAAGAGCTTTGTAGATATAGTAAAATGTAGAAAGCAACTCTGGTTTTCCATCAACTATAGCAACATCGTGTTCAAAATGAGCTGAAGGTTTTCCATCTCTTGTAGCAATAGTCCAACCGTCTTTTAACTGCTTGATATTTCTCGTACCAAGATTTATCATCGGCTCTATAGCTACTGTCATACCTTCCACAAACTTTTTCCCTTTACCTTTTTTACCATAGTTTGGCATTTCAGGCGCTTCGTGCATTTTACGCCCGATTCCGTGTCCAACCAACTCTCTTACTACGCTATACCCTCTCTCTTCTGTATATCGTTGAATTGCACTTCCTACATCTTCTACTCTATTACCTACTCTAAATTCTCGAATACCAACATAAAGAGATTCTTTTGTAACTTCTAACATTTTTTTCGTTTCAGAAGCCACTTCTCCAATTTCAAAAGTATATGCGTGATCTCCATAAAATCCTCCAACGATAGCTCCTAAATCTGCAGATAAAATATCACCATCTTCTAGAGGTCTATCTGTTGGCAATCCGTGTACAATCTGATCGTTTACACTTGTTAGCAAAGTACAAGGACATCCGTACAATCCCAAAAATCCAGGAATACCTCCATTATCTCTAATATATTCCTCTGCTATCTTATCTAATTTTAGTGTAGTAACACCAGGTTTTGCTTCAGTAGCAATCACTCCAAGAGTTTTACTTACTAACAAAGCCGCCTGACGCATTATTTCTATTTCTTCTCTGGTTTTTACAACAATCATTATTTCTATTTTTTCAAAAGAGCAAATTTAATATTTTATACCAAAACTACAGGTATAGTTTGTATAAAATACCACACTACAGATATTTATTTTTTCATAACATATAAAAAAACAAAAAGAGCTTGTATAATTGAAAATTAGCACATATATTTGCACATTAATTAATCTATAATTTTTATTGTTATGTACGCAATCGTAGAGATAGCAGGGCAACAATTCAAAGTTAGCAAAGACCAAAAAGTTTATGTACACCGTTTGGCTGCTGAAGAAGGTTCTAATGTAACTTTCGACAAAGTACTATTAGTAGACAACGCAGGTACAATCACTTTAGGCGCCCCAGCTATAACAGGAGCTTCTGTAGGAGCGAAAGTTTTAAAACACCTTAAAGGTGACAAAGTGATCGTTTTCAAAAAGAAAAGAAGAAAAGGTTACAAAAAGAAAAATGGCCACAGACAAGCGTTAACTCAAATCCAAATTGAGGGAATCAACTTATAATCTGAGGTATTTTTTTTTAAAAGTATTAACAATTTAAAACCACAACATCATGGCTCACAAAAAAGGTGTCGGAAGTTCTAAGAACGGTAGAGAATCAGAATCAAAACGCTTAGGTGTTAAGATTTATGGTGGTCAAGCTGCTATTGCAGGAAACATCATTGTAAGACAAAGAGGTTCAAAACACAATCCTGGTAAAAACGTATACATGGGGAAAGACCATACATTACACGCAAAAGTTGACGGAATTGTGCAATTTACAAAAAAGAAAGACAACAAATCTTTCGTTTCTGTAGTTCCTTTTGAAGCATAATCAAAGGTGTTTTATTAGAAACCGTTTGGATTAAAAACAAAAAAAGCTATCTATGTTCAGATAGCTTTTTTATTTGCAAAAAAAACAGTTTAATATTACTTTTGACAAAATACTATAGAATGCAAACAATTATTTCTTATCAATCTAAAAATTACGAAATTGATTTTTCCCAACCCATAGATATTTCCTTACCTATACAATCTAATGAAAAAAATCCCATTGCTTGGTATTTAGACAAACCCGAAATAACTCCTGTAGTTATGGGGGATTTTATTGGTAGTGTATCTTCTGGTAAATCTTCTACCAATTTCAATAACATCCTATTCAATCCACACGGACACGGGACACATACAGAATGTTTAGGTCATATTACACGAGAATTTTATTCGATAAATCAAACTCTAAAAAACTTTGTCTTTTTTACTACATTAATAACTATAGAACCTACACTTATAGACAACGACTTGATTATTACTAAATCTGCTATAGAAAATATACTTCAAAACAACTCTACAGAAGCCTTAGTAATAAGAACTCTTCCTAATTTAGAGGAAAAAAAATCTAAAAACTACTCGCACACAAACCCTCCATATTTAGAAGAATCTGCGGCTGCTTATATACGCGATTTAGGGATTAAACACCTACTTATAGATTTACCAAGTGTAGATAAAGAAGTAGATGAGGGTAAACTTTTAGCTCACAAGGCATTTTGGAATGTATCTGACACCAATATTTTAAACAAAGATGCAAGATTAGATTGTACTATCACCGAATTAATTTTCATTCCGAATGAAATTAAAGACGGCCTTTACCTTCTTAATTTACAAATTGCTTCGTTTGAAAATGATGCTTCTCCAAGCAAACCTATTTTATATACTGCTACCGAAAAGAAATAATTTTTTTTTACAGTTTGAATAATAAAAAATGAACAAATATTGTAACAAAATATTCTTAACTTCGTCTAACATTTAAAATAACAATTATTACATAACTATGAGAAAATCTTTATTGACTTTAGCTGTTTCGCTTTTTATAGGTAATGCAGCATTTGCTCAAAAAGTGACATTTGAAGAGTACACACTCGACAATGGATTACACGTGGTTTTACACCAAGACAAATCTGCCCCAGTGGTAGTTACATCTGTAATGTATCACGTAGGAGCTAAAGACGAAAATCCAGAACGCACTGGTTTTGCACACTTTTTTGAACACCTATTATTTGAAGGTACAGAAAACATCGGAAGAGGAGAATGGTTTAAATTAGTAACATCAAATGGAGGTCACAACAACGCAAACACTTCAGACGACCGTACATACTACTATGAAGTGTTCCCATCAAACAACTTAGAATTAGCTATTTGGATGGAATCAGAGCGTATGCTACAACCTGTAATTAATCAAATAGGTGTAGATACACAAAATGAAGTTGTAAAAGAAGAAAAACGTCTTCGTGTAGACAATTCTCCTTATGGTAATTTCCTAACAGAAGTTAAGAAAAACCTATTTACAAAACACCCATATCGTTGGGCACCTATCGGTTCTATGGAGCATTTAGATGCTGCTACTTTAGAAGAGTTTTTAGCATTTAACAAAAAATACTACGTTCCTAACAATGCAGTATTGGTAATTGCAGGAGATATCGAGTTTGATAAAACTAAAGAACTTGTACAAAAATACTTCGGTATTATTAAAAAAGGAGCTGATGTTCCAAGAGTTAATATCCAAGAAGACCCTATTACCTCTCCTATTTATGCTACAGCAACAGACCCTAACATCCAGTTACCGATGTATGTTACAGCATATAGAACACCTTCTATGAAAACAAGAGAGGCTGCTGTTTTAAATTTAATTTCTGCATACCTTTCTGGTGGTAAATCATCTCCACTTATTAAAAATATTGTAGATGAGAAAAAAATGGCTTTACAGTTATTTGCTTTCAATCACGCACAAGAAGATTATGGTGCATTTATGATCGCAGCTATTCCTATGCAAGGATTCTCTAGAGAAGATTTACAAAAAGCAATTGATGCTGAAATCACAAAACTTCAAACAGATTTAATTTCTGAAAGAGATTATCAAAAATTACAAAATGATATCGAAAACGGATATGTAAATCAAAATTCTAACTTAGAAAATCTTGCTGAAAATTTAGCTAAGTATTACTTACTCTACGGTGATATCAACCTTATCAATAATGAAGTAGAAATTTATCGTTCTATTACTAGAGAAGAAATCAGAGATGTTGCTAAAAAATATTTATCAGCAAACTCTAGATTATTGTTAGATTATGTACCTGTTAGCGAATAAGAATATTTAAAGACTAGAAAATGAAAAAAATATTATTACTAGCATCAGCATTGATATTATCTATTAATACTGAAGCACAAATAAAAAGAGAACAACCAAAATCAGGACCAATTCCTGTAGTACACGTATCTAAACCAAAAGAATTTACATTAAAAAACGGACTTAGAGTATTGGTGGTTGAAGATCACAAGTTACCACGTGTAAGCTATAGTTTAACTATTGACACACCACCAACTTATGAAGGAGAAAAAGTAGGTTTATCTTCTTTAACAAGTGGTGTTGTAGGAAACGGAACTACAAAAACTCCTAAAAACCAATTCAACGAAGAAATCGATTTCTTAGGAGCTAATATTTTTATTGGACGCACTGGTGCTTCAGGAAGTGGATTGTCTAAATATGCAGACCGCATCTTAGAATTAATGGCAGAAGGTGTACTCTATCCTTTATTCACTCAAGAAGAATTTGATAAAGTAAAAGCTCAAACAATCGAAGGTTTAAAAACCGATGAGAAAAGTGCTTCTGCTATTGCAAGTAGAGTTGAAGACGCTGTGTTGTATGGAAAAAATCACGCTTTCGGAGAATTTGAAACAGAAGCATCTTTAAAAGGAATTACTTTAGAGGATGTGAAAAAAGATTACAAAAAGTATTCTGTTCCTGAAAAAGCATATTTAATCATTGTTGGAGATGTTAAGTTTGACCATGTAAAAAAACAAGTAGAAAAATTATTTGGTAAATGGAAAAAAGCTTCTGCTCCAAAATCAGATTTCAAAAAACCAACAAATGTTTCAGCTACAGAAATCAACTTTGTTGATGTTCCAAATGCCGTACAATCAGAAATCTCACTTGTTACTACTACAGATTTGAAAATGACTGATAAAGACTATTTTAGCACTTTAATGGCAAACCAAATCCTTGGTGGTGGTGGTGAAGGACGTTTATTCCTTAACCTTCGTGAAGCTCACGGATGGACTTATGGGGCTTACTCTTCTATAGGAGCTAGTAGATACTCTTCTAAATTTAGAGCACAAGCTTCTGTTCGTAATTCTGTAACAGATAGTGCTGTAGTAGAATTTATGAATGAAATCAAAAAAATCCGAGAAATTCCAGTAACTGAAGAAGAGTTAAATTTAGCTAAAGCGAAATACATCGGAAATTTTGTAATGCAAACACAAAAACCCGGTACTATTGCATCTTTTGCTTTGCAAACGATTCTAAATAAATTACCTGCTGATTATTACGAAAATTACATCAAAAACATTAACGCTGTAACTATTCAAGATATTCAAAACGCAGCTAAAAAACACTTCAAAGCTGACAATTTACGTATTGTAATTGCTGGTAAAGGTAGTGAAGTATTACCTGGATTAGAGCGTCTTGGTTATACAATCAAGTACTTTGACAAAGAAGCTAACCCTACCGCTAAACCAGAAAGTAGCAAAGCTGTTGATGCTACAACAACTGCAAAAAATGTTATTGAAAAACACATCAATGCTATTGGTGGATTGAATAAATTAGAGTCAGTAAAATCTTTAGTTTCTGTATCTTCAGCAACTGCACAAGGAACTACAATTACTGTTATTAAAAAAGTAACTAACAAAGGACAATTTTACCAATCTATATCTGCAATGGGTATGGAAATTATGAAACAAGTAGTTACTCCTACTAGTGCTTACGTAAATGTTCAAGGACAAAAACAAGAAATCACTGGAGAAGAATTAAAAGACATTCAAAAGTCTGCTGTAATTTTCTCTGAATTAAATGATTTAAAAAATGCATCTAATTTCAAAGTAGAAAGAATTGAGAACTTCAACGGAGAAGATGCTTACGTTCTTACTGACGGAAAAGTTACAAACTACTACAGTGTTGCTACTGGATTAAAAATTGGTACTTCTACTGAAGTAGAACAAATGGGACAAAAAATGGTATTAACATACCGTATTTCTAACTACAAAGAAGTAGAAGGAATCAAGTTTCCATTTACTACATCAGACCCAATTCTTGGTGATATCGATGTAAATGTGACAGAATTAAAAATCAACAAAGATGTAACTGACGCAGATTTTAAATAATCTTCATTGTTATATCTAACAAAATAAAGAGGTATCCTAAATGAGATTACCTCTTTTTTTTATCTTTTTTTTCGGAGTGAAATCCTATAATAATACATCTTAAATTAGATAATAAATAGTATTTTTGTAGCTTATCATTGAAAGATACTATGGAAGATATCAACAACGAAGTATTCAAAGCATTTGAAGTAATAAAAAATGGAGGTATTATCCTATATCCCACAGATACTGTTTGGGGTATTGGCTGTGATGCAACAAATCCAGAGGCTATAAAACGTATTTATGAACTTAAAAAAAGAGAAGAAAGCAAGAGTATGATAATCTTAGTAAATGGAGATAAATTATTATACAACGTCTTTCAACAAATTCCTCAAGTAGCATTCGACATTTTAGATTGCTCTGAAAAGCCAACAACATTGATATTAGACAATCCTAAAAATGTAGCAACAAATATAATCGCAAAAGACAATTCTCTTGGTATTCGTATTGTAAAAGAACCATTTATTTTTAAATTGATCGAAAGAATGAAGAAACCTTTAGTTTCTACTTCTGCTAATATTTCTGGAGCTCCTACTCCTCAAAAATTTAACGATATAAGCCAAGATATAATTAAAGGGGTAGATTATGTAGTGAATCTACATAAAGACCGTATAAATAAACATTCTTCTACAATTATCAAACTCACTCAAGATTGTCAAGTAAAAATCTTGAGAAAATAAGCTAAAATCATATGATTATTCAACAAAATTATAAAGAAGCTCTTTCTAATCCTATCTTCGAAATCATAACAAAAGCAGCTCAAATACTACAAATCGAATGCTATGTAATTGGAGGATTTGTTCGTGATCATATTTTAGAAAGAGATTTTAAAAAAGACATCGACATCGTAGCTGTAGGAAGTGGTATTGAGTTAGCCATGAAGGTATCTGAACTCATTCCGCACAAACCTAAAGTACAAATATTTAAAAATTATGGCACTGCAATGCTTCGTTACGGAGATATCGATATCGAATTTGTAGGTGCTAGAAAAGAATCATATCAATCAGAAAGTAGAAATCCAATCGTTGAAAACGGTTCATTAGAAGACGATCAAAACAGAAGAGATTTTACGATAAACGCATTGGCATTTTCTTTAAACAAAGATAATTTTGGTGACTTGATAGATCCTTTTAACGGTATGAAAGATTTAGAAAATCGAATAATCCGCACTCCTCTAAACCCAGAAATTACTTTTTCTGATGATCCACTAAGAATGATGCGTGCCATACGATTTGCCAATCAGTTGAATTTCAAAATTCAATACGAATCTTTTTTAGCTATTCAAACAAATGCTCATCGATTAG
>JBHBEQ010000095.1:0-3453 GCA_041785575.1 Flavobacterium sp. | reverse complement strand
CGTCAACGTATTATGATGTTTGATATTATTGCAAACAACAATTGGGAACGTCCTATATATTTCACTGGTGGTTCTATCACAGATGGAGACTTTTTGTGGATGAAAGACTATCTACAACTCGATGGATATGCCTACAAATTAGTTCCAATAAAATCAAGCAACGACATCAACCATCCACTATATATCGGAGGTATCGATTCAGATAAAATGTTTGATAACGTAACGAAATGGTATTGGGGCAACTATGGAAGTAGTGATATATACCACGATCCAGAAACGCGCAAAAATTCACTATTCTTTAGAACATACCTCACTCGATTGGCAGAAAAACTCATTGAAGAAGGTAAAAATGAGAAAGCTTTAAAAATTGCCGACCTTACTATGCAACATTTTCCAATTGCATTCTACGGTAATTATACCTCATTAGAACCTTTTGCCGAAATCTACTACATTTTAGGTAAAAAAGAGAAAGCAATAGATATTTTGAAACAAGTTTCTCAAAAATATCACGAACAATTGTATTTCTACCAATCTATGTCGGGAGAAGAACAAAATGAATTTGCTTTCGAAATTGTAGATACAATTCGCAACTGGGAACGTTTAATAGACATTGCGAATAAATATGACCAACCTACAGCAAAAGAACTTTCAGTCCGTTTAAAATCTTATAAAGAATACTATATTCACTTATTAAAGGCTTTCGGATTGGATGAAGAATCTCTAAAAAAAGCAGCTGAGCAAGCTCAAAAAGAAGCAGATTCAATTATACAAAACGATGGATTAAAATAATCATTAAGAGCGGTAAATCAAAAGATTTATCGCTCTTCTAAATCAACAACTAATGTTAGAAAATAAAAATACAGAAAGAACATCTCTTAGTAGCTTAGGAGAATTTGGACTTATCGAACACCTTACACAACACTTCCCTATCAAACACAAATCTACTCTGAAAGGTATTGGAGATGATGCTGCTGTTTTGGATTTCAAAACAAACAAGGCGGTTATTTCAACCGATTTATTGATTGAAGGTGTTCATTTCGATTTGTCCTATGCGCCTCTTAAACACTTAGGTTACAAAGCTGTAGCTGTAAATGTTTCAGACATTTGCGCAATGAATGCTACTCCTACACATATTACAGTGTCTATTGCTGTTTCCAACCGTTTTTCGTTAGAAGCTATCGAAGAGTTGTATGAAGGTATACACCTTGCTTGCAATCACTACAACATAGATCTCATTGGAGGGGATACAAGTTCTTCTACCACCGGACTACTCATCAGTGTTACAGTATTTGGAGAAGCGAAGAAATCTTCTTTGGTGTATCGCTCTGGAGCAAAAGAAGGCGACTTACTTGTGGTTACAGGTGATATAGGTGCCGCATATATGGGATTGCAAGTATTAGAACGCGAAAAGCAAGTATTTCTTGTAAACCCTAACAACCAACCCGACTTGGAGATGTATTCGTATATCATCGAACGTCAATTAAAACCTGAAGCTCGTACAGACATTAAAAAACTACTTGAAGATTTAGACGTAAAACCAACTTCAATGATAGATATTTCAGATGGTCTTTCTTCTGAAATTCTACACCTTTGCAGACAATCAAAAGTAGGTTGTAATTTATATGAAGAAAAACTTCCTTTAGACCCTCAATTCATTAACGTATGTGAAGAATTTAATATTGATAGCACCACCATTGCAATTAATGGAGGGGAAGATTATGAATTACTCTTTACTATAAAAATCGCTGATTACGATAAGATTAAAGCAAATCCTCACCTAACTGTCATCGGACATATTACTGCTGAACACCAAGGTGCAAATCTCATTACTCGTGAGAATACTCAAATCCCTTTAAAAGCAAGAGGTTGGAATGCCTTTCAAAAAGAAGAAAACAAATAAGCAAAAACTCGTTTATTTATAATAAAACGCTATATCTCAAAGATTTAACCTGATGATATAGCGTTTCTTTTTTTGTAGAAATGATTATCTCTTGATAAAACTAAAATTAACTTCTTGTTTTGCTTTCGACAATCTCAAATAATACACACCATTGGGAAGTGAGCGCACATCTAAGGCAATTTCATTTTCTTGAATGTTTGTCTGCAATGAGATTTCTTTTCCTAGCGTATCAAATACTTGAATCTTATCAAATCCTAAATTATTGAAATACACAACATCTGTTACAGGATTTGGATATACTTTAATTTCTTTTTCTAAAAAATACGCTGTACTCAATGTCGCCAAATCGATAGATTTAACTCTATAACTCGACTCACAGGCATTGGTTGTCAATTGCACAGTATAACTTTGATAGTTGGCATACGTATGTGATGGATTTTCTTCTGTTGAGGTTGTTCCATCTCCAAAATCCCACAAGAATTCAGTTGCTCCTTCTGTTTCATTTGTAAACTGTACAGTCGTGCTATTTAATAAATGTGCAGAAAATTGTGTTGGTGTATCATTTACACCCACTTTCCATTCTTCTAATTGACTGTAAACGACGTTTTTAACAACATTTTTAATATTTGTTGCAACCGTGCTATCCAGTGAGCTATTAAACGTTGCCAAAGTAGGGTCTTTTTTATAGATTACCGTATAAAATGTATAAGCCGCTGCCATAGAGCCTAATAATGAAGGATGCGAGCCGTCAGAAGTATAAAGTTCGTAAGATGGATACTGCGTACGAATTGCTCTCCATACCCTCCCTACAGGTGAAACCACGGCATCATTTTCATTCGCCATTTGCATATAACGTTCGTAAAGCTTATCATCCATTCCTTCATAAGTACAGAGGTATGTCACTCCATTGGAACAATTAGTTGTATCTCCATTTTTGTGCCCCCAAGTCATAAAAAACAACGGAGTCGTACAAGTGTTTGCATTTTTTATTTGTACACATAATTGTTGAGCATAAGTAAGGGTTGCCGTAGCATTTGGAAAAGCAGGCATCTGGCTTTGTTGTTGTAGTACTACATAATCCCATGTTCCTAAATTAATGGTATTGAGAACAGTCGCATTACTAGCGTGCTGTTGAAAATTAGAACCTCCTGGAGTATGCATTTGATACTCTAGTTGATCTCCAGTTGAAGCTGCTACTTGCTGGATGAGATTGGGTAAATTATTATTCCCAGTGTAACTATTCCCTATAAAATAAACAGATTTTGTTTCCTGAGCCGAACAAATAACACCAGTAAGTAAAAGCAACGAATGTACTATTTTTTTCATATCTAAATTATTTATAATTAGCAGATTTCAAATATATCATTCTATTTGCAAATAGAAAACAACTAAGACCTAATAGTACATTTAACACACATTTTTTTAAGTAATACCAATTAAACCATAAAAAACACTCATAAATATTTTAATGTAATGATGATTAGAAGTAATTGATTTTACTTTTTGATTGTCCATGGCGTTTAAGGTTTCGTAAAGCCATTCCCTAAGAAGCT
>JBHBEQ010000094.1:0-3274 GCA_041785575.1 Flavobacterium sp. | reverse complement strand
GTTTATCCTATTGGTGGAAGTTCAGTTGTAAATGGATTGCAAAAACCATTTGTTTTACAATTGAAGAAAACAGATACAAGTAAATATCTTTCCGAAGTTTTGTATGTTGATGGAAAGATAGGTTTTGGGATAGATGCCTATGATGTTTGTGATGGAAGCAACGGAAAAAATGGTCTTTTTTCTATCCAACAACAAGTAAATGGAGTTACTAACTTTTATGTAGAATTTGACCGTTTTTCATTTGCAGATACGCGATTGATAAATCAGTACATAGATTATTACACATTAAAAACAACTAAAAAAACATTTCAAAAATTATTCATAACTCAGGTAAATAAATTGCCATTGATAAAGACGTTAAAAAATCAAGGAGTGATTGAGGTTCAGGAAAATACATCTTGTTCCGTAAGTATAACATTGGCGGATTACTTTGGGAATACCACTCAAATTACAATTCCAATAGAGTATAAAAAAGAACAACTTGTTGATGAAAATCAAAATACCGGAAAATTTATAGATTTTCAAAAAGACTATATTTTTCAGGAGAATAGATGTTATGTAGAGTGGAGTCCGTATACGTTTTTAGAAGATTTTTATATTGATTTACAATATCTTGACGATGGTATAGTGTTGCACAGAGATATAGTGCCAGTTTATAAAGATATTGACCTTAGAATTAATGTAGAAAATTTACCAATAGATAAAGAAAAAGCGTTTATAGGATTGAAAATTGGCGAACGTATACAGTTTTTCAAAACTTGGAAATCAAGCAATGAGTTTAGAATTAAAACCAAAACACTAGGAGCGTATCAGGTATTTGAAGATTTGGAAGGGCCTTCAATTAAAGCTGAAACCCTTTTAGGAGAAAAAAAACTAAGTATAAAAGATCAAATTGTATTTGAAATAGAGGATAATTTGTCTGGAATAGCTACTTTTGATGCCTATATCAATGACCAGTGGATTTTGATGGAATATGATTACAAGACAAAGAAAGTCCGTCATCAATTACAAGATGGGATAGCTACTTTTGGAGAAAATGAAATCAAAATCGTAGTCACTGATGCTGTGGGAAACAAATCTGTTTTGGAAAATAAATTTATATTAGAATAGGATGGGAGTGAAAAATATAATCATCTGCTTGATTTTCTTTGTGTGGCAAAATGTTAGTGCTCAGACTGCAAAAGTAAATGGTGTTGTGATTGATTCTTACGAACAGTTAGTGGAAGGAGTTAGCGTTTCGGTTGGGAGTGTTAAGACACAGACAAACGAAAATGGTTTTTATGAATTAGAACTACCTGCCGAACAACAATTGAATTTGGTGTTTCAGCATCCAAATTTTCACAAAGCAGAGGTGTATTTGTTGTTGAAGTTAAATGAAGTGAGGGAAGTAAATTTGCAGTTGAAAGAAAACACGGAAGAAATAGAAACTATTGTGATTGATTATGTAAACGAGCAACAAATATCTGGAGCAGTGGGAATAGCACCTGATGTAATTCGTAGAATACCAGGAGCAAATGCAGGTGTTGAAAACATTCTTAAAACATTACCAGGAGTATATTCTAATAACGAACTGAGTACGCAATATGCTGTAAGAGGAGGGAACTATGACGAAAATCTTGTATATGTAAATGAAATAGAAGTATATCGTCCTTTTTTGATTCGCTCGGGACAACAAGAAGGATTGGGATTTACCAATTCGTCAATGGTGCAGAATGTCCATTTTTCAGCTGGCGGATTCCAGTCAAAATATGGTGATAAAATGGCGTCGGTGTTGGATATTACATATAGGATTCCTACCAAATTTAGAGCACAATTAGATGCTAGTCTTCTCGGTGGAGGATTGACAGTTGATTTGGTGTCTAAAAACCAAAAGTGGAACGCAGTGTCGGGAGTTAGGTATAGAAACAATGCCTTACTTGTAAAGACACAAGACGTACAAGTAGATTACAAACCTCAATATTTAGATTTTCAGACTTTGATTAACTTCAATGCATCTGCAAAGTGGCAATGGAGTTTTTTAGGGAATATTTCACAGAATATTTATGACTATACTCCAAGATATGGAAGAACCAATTTCGGAACGATAGAAAATCCTTTAGCAATGTTTATCACATACGAAGGACAAGAGCAAGATAAATATAATACGTATTTCGGAGCATTGAAATCTACATTTAAAGCTTCTGAAAATAGTACATATAAATGGATATCTTCTGTTTATCACGCAAGCGAAAGCGAACATTACGATATTTTAGGGAATTATAATTTGGGAGAAATTGATACCGATATGGGTTCAGATACATACGGAGATATTTTGTACACTACTGGTGTGGGGTCTCAATTAAATCACGGGAGAAATAATTATAGTGCAATCATCGCAAGTACAGAACTGAAAGGTCAGCATAAGCATAACGAACATCAGATAGAATGGGGGGTAAGGTATTTATCTGAAAAAATTAAAGACCGTTTGATAGAATGGGAAGTGATAGATTCTGCTGGATTTTCTATTGTGCCGCCAGGTGAATTTTCGAGAGAGCAACAACCTTATGTCTCTTATCAAGGCGATTTATTGCCTTATCAATATGTAAGAGCAACAAACCATCTTAAAATCAATCGCGTTCAAGCCTTTGCGCAATGGAGTAGAAAGACATATATAAACAAGCATCAATTATGGACGAATCTTGGCGTTAGAGCCCACGCTTGGAATATTGCACAAGACAACACAACTCATCAAGCACAGCTTACATTAAGTCCTAGATTTCAAATAGCGTTTAAACCAAATTGGAAAGAAGATATGTTTTTTAGGTTTTCAGCAGGTTTGTATCATCAACCACCTAGTTATCGTGAACTGCGAACACCTGACGGAACAATAAACGCACAATTAAAAGCCCAACAATCATTCCATTTTGTATTAGCAAATGAATACAGTTTTAAGATAAAACAAACACCTTTTAAATTGATTTCCGAAATTTATTATAAAGATTTAAGTAAGCTAAATACTTATACTTTGGAAAACGTTAGGATACGATATAGAGGAGATAATAATGCAGTAGGGTATGTATATGGAGCAGATTTTCGATTAAATACGCAATTGTTACCAGGAAGTGATTCGTGGATTTCGTTTGGATATCTGAAGACAGAAGAAAATTACAACAACAGAGGTTATATCGCTCGACCTACTGACCAAAGATTGAAATTTGGATTAATGTTTCAAGATTATATGCCAAATATTCCAAATTTAAAAATGTATTTAAATCTAGTATACAACACGGGATTG
>JBHBEQ010000093.1:0-3454 GCA_041785575.1 Flavobacterium sp. | reverse complement strand
TTCGTTTGATGGAGACGTAAAATACCACTTAGGATATACTTCAGAAAGAAAAACAGCTTCTGGGAAAAATATCAAACTCAATCTAGCACCAAACCCTTCTCACTTAGAGACAGTTGGAGCAGTTATAGAAGGGGTTGTACGCGCAAAACAAGACAAACTTTCTTCAAACGACATTTCTAAAGTTCTTCCTATTGCTCTCCATGGAGATGCCGCAATCGCAGGACAAGGAGTGGTTTATGAAATTATTCAGATGTCAAAACTTCGTGCTTACAAGACAGCTGGTACGATTCATATTGTAATGAACAATCAAGTTGGTTTCACAACGAACAACAAAGACGCTCGTTCTGGAATCTATTCAACAGATATTGCAAAAGTTGTTTCTGCACCTGTAATTCACGTAAATGCAGATGATACAGAAGCAGCAGTAAAAGCTTTCTTATTTGCGTTGTCTTATAGAATGAAATTCCAAGAAGACGTATTTATAGATTTGGTTGGATATCGCAAATATGGTCACAACGAAGGAGATGAACCTCGTTTTACACAACCTATATTATACAAGCTAATATCTAAGCATAAAAACGCGAGAAATATTTATAACGCACGTCTTATCGAAAACAAGGTTATCGACGATAATTATGTAGGTGCGTTAGAAGAAAAATACAAAGCATCATTAGAAGAAAACCTCTCACTTGCAAAGGCTACTGAAAAAGCTACTATTATTCCATTTATGCAAGAAGAATGGAAAGGTTTCACTATTGCAAATCGCCAACGAATGTTGGAAACTTTTGACACTAAAGTATCGAGAGAACTTCTAGACGAAGTTGCACCTTTATTGACTACTCTTCCTGAAGATAAAAAATTCATTAGTAAAGTAGTAAAACTAATAAAGGATCGCAACACTATGTACTACGAAAGCGATAAACTCGACTGGGCAATGGGAGAGTTATTAGCCTACGGAACATTGATTTCTGAAGGTTATGACATTCGTTTTTCAGGTCAGGACGTACAAAGAGGTACATTTTCACACCGTCATGCTGTAGTAAAAGTAGAAGAAACAGAAGAAGAATACACACCATTAAACAATCTAAAAAAACAAAATGGACAAATGCGTATCTTCAATTCTCACCTTTCTGAATATGCTGTATTAGGTTTTGAATACGGTTATGCTATGGCAAATCCAAATGCACTTACAATATGGGAAGCTCAGTTCGGAGATTTTTCTAATGGTGCACAAATTATGATTGATCAGTACATTTCAGCTGGAGAAGACAAATGGAACAATCAAAATGGTATTGTAATGTTACTTCCTCACGGATACGAACACCAAGGTGCAGAACACTCATCCGCTAGATTAGAACGTTACTTACAATTATGTGCTAATGCAAATATGTATGTAGCAAACTGTACTACACCAGCCAACCATTTTCATATGTTAAGACGTCAAATGGTAACTGACTTTAGAAAACCATTAGTAGTAATGTCTCCAAAATCATTGTTACGTCATCCTGAAGCAACATCTTCAAAAGAAGAATTTACTTCTGGAGCATTTCAACCGGTAATTGACGACCCTAAAATTGTAGACAAATCTGCTATAAAAACATTGGTTTTTGTATCGGGTAAATTTTACTACGACTTACAAGCTGAAAAGGAAAATTTAAACAGAAATGATGTAGCTTTTGTTCGTATCGAGCAGTTATTCCCATTAGACAACGACAAATTAAAAGAAATTATTGCGTCGTATCCTAATGTTGAAGATTATGTTTGGGCACAAGAAGAACCACGAAATATGGGAGCCTATGGATATATGCTAATGCATTTTGATTTAGTAAAACTCCGTTTAGCATCTCCAGCAGATGCTTCTGCACCAGCAGCAGGTTCATCTGTACGTTCAAAAATTCGCTACGCACAAGCAATAGCAAAAGTTTTCAATAAAAATTTGTAAAATACAACAATTTAAAAACAACACTAAATTAATATACTCATGAGTATCTTAGAAATGAAAGTTCCTTCACCAGGGGAATCAATCTCTGAAGTAGAAATTGCTACATGGTTAGTAAAAGACGGAGATTATGTAGAAAAAGATCAAGCAATTGCAGAGGTAGATTCTGACAAAGCAACTTTAGAATTACCTGCAGAAGCAAGTGGAATCATCACACTAAAAGCAGACGAAGGTGATACAGTTGCTGTAGGACAAGTTGTTTGCCACATCGACACAAGCGCTGCAAAACCAGAAGGAGGTAATTCTACTGCTACAAAAACAGAAGATAAAAAAGTAGAAGAAGTAAAAGCTGTAGAAGTAAAACAAGAAACAGCTAACACTTATGCTACAGGTACTGCTTCTCCAGCAGCTAAAAAAATATTAGAAGAGAAAAACATTGAAGCTTCTTCAATTCAAGGTTCAGGAAAAGACGGAAGAATAACTAAAGAAGACGCTTTAAAAGCAACTCCTTCTATGGGTACACCTACTGGAGGACCTCGTAGTACAGAACGTAAAAAAATGTCTATGCTTCGTAGAAAAGTTTCCGAAAGATTAGTTGAAGCTAAGAACACTACTGCTATGTTGACAACTTTCAACGAAGTGAATTTAACTGAAATCAACAAGTTGCGTGCTGAATACAAAGACGCTTTCAAAAACAAACATGGAGTTTCTCTTGGATTTATGTCGTTCTTTACCAAAGCAGTAACTCGTGCGTTGGAATTGTATCCAGACGTTAACTCAATGATTGATGGTCAAGACCAAGTAAAATTTGATTTCGCAGATATTTCAATCGCAGTTTCAGGACCTAAAGGATTGATGGTACCAGTATTGCGCAATGCGGAATTATTAACTTTCAGAGGTGTTGAAGCTGAAATCAAACGTTTAGCCACAAGAGCAAGAGATGGTCAAATTACAGTTGATGAAATGACAGGTGGTACATTTACAATCACAAACGGTGGTGTATTTGGTTCTATGATGTCTACTCCTATCATCAACCCTCCTCAATCAGGAATTTTAGGAATGCACAATATCATCGAAAGACCTATCGCTGTAAACGGGCAAGTTGTAATAGCTCCTATGATGTACATCGCATTGTCTTATGACCACAGAATTATTGATGGAAGAGAATCTGTAGGATTCCTAGTTGCTGTAAAAGAAGCCTTGGAAAATCCTGTAGAATTATTAATGGACAACAATCCTAAAAAAGCATTAGAATTATAAATAAAAGTAAAATAGTCCTCTTAAAAAAAGGACTATTTTACTTTTAGGTATGATTTTTGTTTTTTAACTATACAAGATAAATTTACTATGAAAAAAATATTAACAATCGCTTCATTCGCAATTCTTACTATTGCATGTAAGCCAACAGAAAACACAAAATCTCAACAAGAATTGAGAGGAAATTGGGAACTAGTATCTGTACAACATTCTAAAGATTATAAAGTAACATCTTTTAATATTTCAGATGCAAAATGT
>JBHBEQ010000092.1:0-7809 GCA_041785575.1 Flavobacterium sp. | reverse complement strand
TTAGCACCTTATGTACGTATAATTTTATAAAATACCACAATTTATACCTATCACAGAAAACATTCTTCTTTAAAAACACTGCGAAACAAACTACTTTGGGGAGAAGATAAAAGAAATTAACAATCTACTAAATAGAAAAGCTGCCTTTGACAGCTTTTCTTTTTTAGTTTTCAAAACAGCAACACTAATTATACATTAATTTTTATTCTCCTTTTCCAAAAAAAATATTTACGGTAAATTGTAACGTCGTGAAATATCTTATTTTTCAACTATATTCTCGACTACTCTTTTGGTAACTATGTTTAAATTTAACGAAATTTAAATGGGGAAATATGATTAAGAATACTAATTTTCACAAACTTTACCCAATGGTATTTTCGCAACTCATAAAAAACATTTCATCTTTTATTACAAGAGATAAAGGTTCGATTTTACCCAAGCTATCTCCCTATTGGTTCATTATGATTTGTAGAAATTTATTCTCTTTCTATGTGTATTCTAGCATTCACGTTGCAGTTAATGCAACTGCTCTAGGAGCGCTTACATATCTAACTCTTGGTTGCCCTTTTGATATTGTATCCTTGCTTTTTATTTTCTTTAGCACCTTATGTACGTATAATTTTATAAAATACCACAATTTATACCTATCACAGAAAACATTCTTCTTTAAAAACACCATTCGATTACTATCTATCTGCTCTGCTTGTATTGCTTGTTATCTGTTTTTCAAACTATCCTTTATCACTCAGTTACTTGCGTTACTCATTGGTGGAATTTGTTTTTTATATGCTTGTCCTATAACTACACATTATCCCAATCTGCGAAATATTGCTGGAATAAAAATCTACATCGTCGCTCTATGTTGGGTAGCTACTACAATAGGAATTCCTCTTTTTCAATCCGAAACAACAATTACTAAACACATTGGTATTTGGTGTTTACAGTTATACTTATTTGTGATTAACTTGTTGTTGATTTTTGAAATTAAAGACAGTGCATTCGATTTGCCTAGTTTACAAACAGTTCCTCAAAAAATCGGAATTACAAACACCAAGCGATTAATATATTTTTTCCTTTTATGCATCGTTGGTTTAGGTTATTTTCAAAAAGAAACTCCCAACAATTCTTTATTTACTTTAATCATCGTTTGTGTTATCATAGCTTTGTTTACAATGTTCGTTACGCCGAAAAGAGCCAAATTTTACACCTTGTTTTGGGTAGAATTGATTCCTACCTTGTGGCTTTCTATTCTACTTATCACAGAAAAGACCTAAGACTTTTGACTACAGAATATGTTCTACACCTAAAAAAAGGAATTAATTCAAAAACTATGGAGTAATTTAGGTTTAATTATACCCTAATTTTCACAGGAAAAAACTACATTTGTGTTACTTAAATACAAATTCAAATGAAAGTAGAATTAATTTCACAAATCAAAAAAGAACATTCTTTGGTTTTCGTTGTAAATAAGGACACACAACCTTCTGTTGTAATTCCAGAAATACAACAATCACTTCAGTCATTCAAAGATTCGGATAAAGATTTTGACTTTATTAAAACATCAGAAAACTTCGTATTTTTTGCTAAAGAACAAAATGATTTAGAAAAAATGCGCGTTTCTGGTTTTTCTATCAGACAACAGCTGTCAAAAGAATGCAAAGAAATCGCTGTAATAGGAGAAGGTGAACCTACACTTGCCTTAGTGGAAGGATTTTGTTTGTCAAACTATCAATTCTTGAAATACTTCAAAGATGCAGACGAAAAAGAATATCAATTAGATACTATTGGTATTTTAGGAAATTTTGCAACTAACGACATCGATAAAATAAACCATATTATTCGAGCTGTATATTGGGCAAGAGATATGGTAAACGAACCTGTTTCTTATCTCGATGCTATTCAACTTGCAAAAGAAATACAAGAAATTTCTAACGAAGTAGAAATTACTACAAAAACGCTTGACAAAGCAGCAATAGAAAATCTAAAAATGGGTGGTCTTTTAGCTGTAAACCAAGGGTCTATCACGCCGCCAACCTTCACTATTATGGAATACAAGCCAGAAAATCCAATCAATAAAAAACCGATTGTATTGGTAGGTAAAGGGGTAGTTTACGACACCGGAGGTTTATCTCTTAAACCTACAGCAGGGTCTATGGATACAATGAAATCAGATATGGGTGGTGCTGCTTGTATGGCTGGAACCATCTACGCTGCCGCACTAAACAAATTAAATGTACACATAATTACACTTATCCCAGCAACAGACAATCGACCTGGTGGAAATGCTTACGCCCCTGGAGACGTTGTAAAAATGTATGACGGGACTACTGTTGAGGTACTAAACACAGATGCTGAAGGACGTATGATTTTAGCCGATGCTATTGCTTATGCAAATCAATACGAACCGGAATTAATCATCAATGCCGCTACACTAACTGGTGCAGCTTTAATTGCAGCTGGAACGAGAGCTATTTGTATGATGAGTAATGCTAACGAAGAGGTAAACAACCTATTGATTTCTTCAGGACATAAAGTATACGAAAGACTAGTGCATCTACCACTTTGGGACGATTATAAAGAGCAATTAAAATCTACTATTGCCGATATGAAAAACATCGGTGGACGTACTGCAGGAACAATTACTGCAGGGAAATTTTTAGAGCACTTTGCTAAATTCCCTTTTGTACATCTGGATATCGCCGGACCAGCTTTTAACGAAACTCCTGAAAACTACAAAGGTAATGGTGCTTCAGGTGTTGGTATCCGTTTACTTATTGAGTTTTTATCTAACTACCAAAGTAAATAAAACCATTTGCTCTGGTAACGCATAAAACATACCTAACTAAGCTCTACCCCCTCTTTTCTTCGAAATAAGAGGGGGTTTTGTTTTCTTATTCCTCATTTAATCAAAAACAATAGATTTATAATTACCCCATATGCGATAGCCTCCGACTCCGCTCAGGCGAACAGTTTGTATCTTCCACAACGGAAACAAAAAGTGTTTGCTTATTGCACCATTTGGGATTAACTCAATCATTCTAGCCAAACTTAAACCAATAAAACCTGAATATCAATCTTTTAAACATATCAATATTCATTCTACTATTGAAGACATTGTTTATAATCAAAGAAAACAAAAATCGTTTCCTATTATAGAATACATAAAATAACAAATTTATTTCATTATAAACCATTTATTTACTATTTTCTCAAGCAATTATTTTAACACATACTTAAAAAAAAAAGTTCTTTGTAATATTCTATATTTGCATAATTTTAATCTAAATTTAAGTTTTCAATGAAAAGAAAAATTCAAAAATTTGCCTTGCTCGTGTTAGGCACTATCGCTAGTTGCACTACTTTTTTGTCATGTGCCAACGATGAAACAACTAAAAGTGATATAAATATCGCCAAAAGGGAAATATCCGAAAATTATTCATACAAATTAATAAGTGAAGACAGAATTCTCAATGTTGACTTAGACAAAAAAGGTCACGTTTATAGCAATATCTTCACTTATACTAATTCACAGACAAATAAAATAATCTTCAAACTTCAATACTCATTTGACACTAGCAATGAGTATTGGAAATATTTGGAACAAGAAAACGCTATAAAATTTGCCTATGAATTAAAAAACAAAAACATAGGCATAGAAGAACTTAATAAATTAAATTTCATCCTAGATGAAGGTTTTTATGATATAAAAAACAGCCCCTCTGCTAGTAAATTTGACGAAAAATTAACTGATATTATCTATTATTTAAAATCATCCGTTACTTCAAATATAAGAATGATAAAAAGCAACTCAACAAAAATAGAAGGAACCTTAAGCCCTACTTTTTTAGTTGGAAAAACAGGTTTTTTATTCCAAGAAGATATAATCTTTGACACAGATGTGCTAAAAAAGAATATAGTTTCTATAGAAAACGATAAGAATACACCTATTTACGAAGGAGATTTAAAACTCATTGAATTCGTAAAAAAAACCACCAAGGAAAAAATTTCTTTTGATGAAATTTATAGCAACTACATTTCAAAAAAAGATTTTACTGAACACCTAACGACTATATACAAAAAAGAAGATTGTAGTGAATCATGTCTCATAGGCTGCGGAAGCGATTGGGGATGTTGCGGAAACTATAAAGGCTGTTGTTATTTTTCTTCTCGTCTTTGTTTACTTCACGATTTAGAGTGCTTAGATTGCAAAAAATGGCACTGTGGTCCAGGTTGCAAACCTGACAATGGGAATAATACCCCCGTGAAATATCTAGTAATATCTTAATACATTCGATTATGAAAAACCCCAACAACTTACAAAAAGTATCAAATATTACATTGCTTATTTGTTTTGTATTTTGGACGCTTGCCAAAATTCCGAATATTGCAGAACTTACGTTTTTCGGAGCTATGTACCAACTTTTGGTATATCCTATGATTGCCATTACCGCTTTGAATGCTGTTGTGGCATTAATACTTTGGCTTAAATCAGGAATTAAGTTGTTTTCAATAGAATACTTCAGCTTTTTACTCAGCGTTGCAACTCTTATAATTATGAGATTTGTATAGTTAAGTTTAACTCATTAACGCGATATTCTACAAAATTTGTATTTATTATTTATAAATATTGTATTATGAAATATTTTATTTTCAGTCTACTAGCTTCGGTATTTGTGCTCGGATGTAGTAATGATGATAATGCAACACAATATGTAGAATTCACTACTATTGCAAAGGGGAATCATTATCTATTTTCGAGTCTAATCCCTCCCAAATAAATTCTATATTTACAGATTCTGACACTTGGAATCAATTTGTAACTTCGGCAGGAAGTGAATATTTTTCTGAAATAAATATCGATTTTTCACAATACGAAATTTTGACTATGGTTGGTGAAAAACAATCAACTGCAACCGATTTGAACATTTTAAATATAGAAGAACACCCTTTTCATTTATTGGTGGTTTCAGAAGTAAAAAAAGGAGATGCTACTATTATTTCCAGACCTTATCATATTGTAAAAATCCCAAAAACCAACAAATCAATAAATTGGAATATTGTTAATGAATAACTTTAATGTTTTGAAACTACAAAAAAAACAACATCTAAAGTAGTATTTTTATCAAATAAAAAAACCTTATCAATAAATAAGGTTTCTTGTTGAGCGGAAGACGAGGGTCGAACTCGCGACATTCAGCTTGGAAGGCTGACGCTCTACCAACTGAGCTACTTCCGCATTTTATATTAATACAAATATAAAATTTTTATTTTTTTATTCCAAATGTTTCTGTTTCTTAACTAGGTTAAACGTACGAAATCTATAATCCATTAATAACTAGTGATTTGTATTCCCATCACTTCCTATAAAAGTAATTAAGGTTAAATAATAATATACTGATATTCAATACGTGTATTTATCAAATGCCTTCAAAATATAATTTCGTGCGTTTAGCCTATTTCTTAACTTAAACTAGTATTTTCTAAAAAAGCTCCCATATATTAGAATTTAATTTAAAAATCATTCTAAGAATATTCTTTCATAAATTCTTCTGCTTTTTCCACCATTTTTCTACTTCCACAGAAAAATCCTACTCTTTGATGTAATTCTTTTGGTTCAATATCTAAGATTCGTTGGTAGCCATCTGAAGCCTTTCCTCCTGCTTGCTCAATAATAAAAGCCAAAGGATTGCATTCGTATAACAAACGTAATTTTCCATCAGGATTTTTTTCTGTACTTGGATAAATATAAATACCTCCTTTAAGAATATTTCTGTGCATATCTGCAACCAAACTTCCGATATATCTCGAAGTATACGGACGATTTTTTTTAAATTCTTGGCAATACTTAATGTATTTTTTTACTCCATCTGGAAACTTTAAATAATTTCCTTCATTAATAGAATAAATCTTTCCTTCTTCTTCAATTTGCATATCTGGATGAGAGAGATAAAAAGTTCCCAATGAAGGCTCTAATGTAAAACCGTTTACTCCCTTTCCTGTAGTATATACCAACATAGTTGATGAACCATAAATAATATATCCTGCTGCAACTTGTTGGTTTCCTTTTTGTAGAAAATCTTCCATAACCACAGGCGTTCCTTCTGGCGATATTCTGCGATATATAGAAAATATAGTTCCTACCGACACATTCACATCAATATTAGAAGAGCCATCGAGAGGATCCATTAACAAGACATATTTATTTTGATTTCCTTTATCACTTCCACATATTTCAATAAAATCATCATTTTCTTCAGAGGCTATTCCACATACTATATCTCTATTAACAAGTGTTTCTATAAATACATTATTGGCAAAAACATCCAATTTTTGTTGCTCTTCTCCTTGAATATTTTGATTTCCAAATGCACCTGTTATATCTATCAATCCGGCTTGATTCACTTTCTGACTTACAATTTTTGCTGCCAATTTTATAGCATTCATCAAACTAGTAAGCTCTCCAGTTGAATACGAAAAATCGCTTTGTTTTTTGATGATAAATTCACCAAGGGTGATATGTTTATTTTCCATTTTAATAAGATATTGTTTTGCAAATATCGCTAAAAAAAGTAGTATATTGTATACGACTACAAAATTCTTTACTTATTTTTGCTAGTAAATTTATAGGTAAAATATGGAAGTTTTTAAATTCGGAGGTGCTTCAGTAAAAGATGCTTTGGCTGTGAAAAATGTAGGAAATGTCCTGAAAAAGGTTGGCTATCAAAACAAGTTGATAGTTGTTTCTGCTATGGGTAAAACAACCAACGCATTAGAGGAAGTTGTAGATGCTTATTTCAACAACAAAAACGTACTTTCTGATTCTATCCACAAGATAAAAACCGACCACATCGCTATAATAAACGAGTTATTTTCTGATACTACACACCAAGTTTATATCAAAATAGAAAAATGGTTTGATGAATTAGAAAATTTTCTTTCACAAAACAAATCTCCAAACTACAATTTTGTTTATGACCAAGTGGTGAGTTTTGGGGAATTACTATCTACTACCATTTTAAGTTGTTATCTCAATGAATTGGGAATGCACAACACTTGGTTAGATGCAAGAAACCTTATCAAAACAGATAAAACATACAGAGAAGGACTTGTAGATTGGGAAGCAACACAAAAGCAAATTTCCACTATTGTAGACCAAAATTTATTGTACATAACCCAAGGGTTTATTGGTTCTGACGAAAATTATTTCACTACAACTTTAGGTCGTGAAGGTTCTGACTATACTGCAGCTATTTTTGCATATTGCTTACAAGCAAAATCGGTTACCATTTGGAAAGATGTTGCTGGCGTGCTCAACGCCGACCCTCGTTACTTTTCTGAAACGGTACTCTTAGAACAAATTTCATATAAAGAAGCCATAGAAATGGCTTTTTATGGTGCATCTGTTATTCATCCAAAAACACTACAACCTTTGCGAGAGAGAGAGATTCCTCTTTATGTAAAATCTTTTCTTTCTCCTGATAGTCAAGGAACTTCAGTTACAAAAGGAGTTCCATTAAAACCGCATACTTCTACATTTATCGTAAAGAAAAATCAACTTTTACTATCTATCGCCTCTAAGAATTTTTCTTTCATAATGGAAGACAGTATAGGTGAAATTTTCAAACTTTTTGGTCAGTTTCACATTAAAGTTAATGTTATTCAAAACTCTGCTATTAGTTTTTCGGTTTGTATAGAAGACAAATTCAATAATTTCGACAAGCTTTATCGTTTGCTTTCTGTGAACTTTAAAGTACAATACAACGAAAATGTTTCTCTTTACACGATTAGACACTTTGACGAAAATTCTAT
>JBHBEQ010000091.1:0-4893 GCA_041785575.1 Flavobacterium sp. | reverse complement strand
CCTACAATTGATTCTTTAGAAATACAAAGAAAACAAGACTCTATTGCTGAAATTGAAAAAAACAGAAAAGAAGCAGAAAAGCAATCCCAAAAATATAGTGTATATAAGGGCGAATCTTTCGACTATTGGCCAATGAAAAATAGCGATTCACTCAGAAAAAAATTCTTTGAAATTTTTTCTGCAGAGCAACGATATACCATAGCTGCACTAAATCGCATTGACGTAAAACACCTAAAATCAAAAGACACTTTGATTGTTCCTCAAGAGATTCGCAAAGATTTTCTAAGCTATTCTCCTTTTCCTCATCATGTTGAAATGCTTTCGGATATCCCAAAAATAGCAATTTTCTCCTATCCAATTCAAGCTTTCGCACTTTATGAAAATGGCAAACTCATCAAATGGGGACCTACAAATATGGGTAAAAAGTCTACTCAAACTCCACGTGGTTTATTCTTTACCAACTGGAAAGGACGCAGAGTAAAAAGTACTTCAAACAGCGAATGGATTCTTAACTGGAACTTTAACATCAGTAACTTAGAAGGTGTGGGTTGGCACCAATACGAGCTTCCTGGTTATCCCGCATCACACTCTTGTTTACGTCTTTTAGATGCTGATGCAAAAATGATGTATAATTGGGCAAACCAATGGGTGTTGGAAAACAAGAAAGAAAAAGCTAAAGGTACTCCAGTAATTGTTTATGGCGATTACAATTTCGGAAAAAAGGGAATTTGGCACCAATTACCAAAAGACCCAAATATCACAAATGTTTCGTTAAGTGAATTAGAAAGCAAAATACAACCTCATTTAAACGAAATTATCAAACAACAAAAACATAGAGTGGACTATTTAGCTCAAAAAAATTCTTCAACTGCAACTGATTCTATTGCTGTAAAAAAAGATACCTTATCTAAGAACTAACAATTAATAAATAAATTTATTGCTCCATACTTCCCTCGATAGCAAAAACTATCGAGGGATTTTTGTTTATAATAATTACATTAAACACATGCTTTTTCTATATTCTTTTGACTTTAATACACTATTTAATTTATAAACAATCAACTAAAATAAAACCTACATTTTTTTTATGTAAACAAAACTTTAGCATGCTTTAAACATCTACTTTAGGCATCAAAAAATTAAAAATCACCACACATTGGACTGCCCATCCTCGAATATAACCATTTAACATCTTAAAATATTTTCTTAATAATTTACAAACAATTGCTTATCAATAAACGTAAATTATACAATGATAAATTATGCTTTTTGTTTACTTTTTAATTTAGGCGTATTATTGCAAGAGATACATCTTTTTTTGTACATTTACGAATCCATAAGCGAAATACAATAGATGACTAATATTAAAAAAATTGCAGTTCTTACCTCTGGTGGCGATGCCCCAGGTATGAATGCGGCTATAAGAGCAGTTGTGCGCACCTGTGCTTATTACAAAGTAGAATGTATAGGAGTTTTTAGAGGTTTTCAAGGGCTTATTGAAGCTGATTTTAAAATTTTAGGCCCTCGCGATGTAAAATATATTATTAGCAAAGGTGGGACTATCTTAAAATCGTCACGTTCGGAGGCTTTTCGCACAATAAAAGGTAGAAAACTTGCTTTTGAAAATTTGCGCAAGCACGAAATAGATGCTTTAGTTGTTATTGGTGGTGATGGAAGTTTTGCAGGTGCCTTAGCTCTGAGTAATGAATATCAATTACCCGTAGTAGGTATTCCAGGTACTATAGACAACGACATTCACGGAACTACGCATACTATAGGTTTTGATACTGCATTAAACACTGCTATTGAAGCTATTGACAAGATTCGAGACACTGCTACTTCTCACAAACGTATGTTTTTTGTAGAAGTAATGGGTAGAGATGCCGGACATATTGCTCTTCATTCTGGAATTGCAGCTGGAGCCGAACAAATTTTAGTTCCTGAAGAAAACATTGGGTTACCTCAATTATTAGAAAAATTAAAAAGAAGTAAAAACTCTGGAAAATCTTCTTGTATTGTAATTGTTTCAGAAGGCGATAAAACAGGAAAAAACGTTTTTGAATTAAGTGAATACGTAGAGAAAAATCTGCCTGAATACAGCGTCCGGGTGACAGTTTTAGGACATATTCAACGTGGGGGTTCTCCTAGTTGTTTCGATAGAGTACTGGCAAGTAGATTGGGTGTAGCAAGTGTTGAACTATTACTTCAAGGTAAACAACAATTAATGGTTGGAATCTTGGGCAATACATTACAAACAACACCACTTTGTGAAGCAGTAAAAGAAACAGCTGCATTCGACGAAGAATTATTAAGAATCTCAGACATATTATCTATATAATTATGAACAAAATAAAAGTAGCCATCAACGGATTTGGACGCATTGGACGTCTTGTATTAAGAGAGGCTTTAAAGAGAACCGATATTGAAATTGTTGCTATTAATGATTTAATAGATATCAAGGCTTTAGCCTATTTATTTACCTATGACTCTGTACACGGAAAATTTCATGGCAATGTAACCCACGATGACAAACACCTTATCATTGATGGAAGTAAAATTGTAGCCTTAACAGAAAAAGAACCTTCTAATCTTCCTTGGAAGGAATTGAATATAGATGTCGTAATAGACTGTACCGGTTTGTATAAAACATTCGAAAAAGCAGAAACGCATATCAAAGCGGGAGCTCAAAAAGTGGTTTTATCTTATCCGTCAGAAGACATTCCTATGTACGTAATGGGTGTAAACCACAACGAAATAAAGAAAGAGGAAAAAATTGTTTCTAATGCTTCTTGTACTACAAATTGTTTGGCTCCAGTAGTTAAGATTCTTAACGACAACTTTGGAATAGTAGAAGGATTAATGACAACTGTTCACGCTGCAACAGCCTCTCAATTAGTTGTTGATGGTAGCTCTAAAAAAGATTTCAGAGGTGGTCGTTCGGCTCTAAACAATATTATACCTGCCTCTACAGGTGCTGCAAAAGCTGTTACTAAAGTAATTCCGGCACTTGAAGGAAAACTTACCGGCATGGCATTTCGCGTGCCAGTACCAAATGTATCTGTAGTTGATTTGACAGTAAAACTTGCTCAATCGACTACTTATAATGAAATTATGGCTATTTTCAAAAAAGCATCTGAAAATGAGATGAAAGGTATTTTAGGTTTTACCAACGATGCTGTCGTTTCTCAAGATTTTGTTTCAGACCCTCGCACATCTATTATTGATGCAGAGGCTGGAATTGCACTAAACGATACGTTTTACAAAATTGTATCTTGGTATGACAACGAATATGGATATGTAGCTAAACTATTAGATTTAACAAACTTAGTTCACAACGCAAAATAGCATGAAAATTATTGTGGATAGCGGCTCTACAAAAGCCGATTGGATTGTATTCGACAACGAACAACACGTGGATACACTACACTCTTTAGGGCTAAATCCTGAAGTAGTATCAACTGAAGAATTACATCAGAGAATTATATGCAATGAGAAAATTGCAGAAATTGCCCCAAGTATAAAGAAAGTTTTTTTCTACGGTTCAGGATGCGGAACACCTCGTTCAAAAAATAATCTTACAGAAGTTTTGAAAAAAATATTTTTCAACGCTTCATTATTAGAAGTAAAAGAAGATACTTACGCAGCCGTTTTTTCAGTAATGAAAGAAGGAGAAAAAGGAATTGTAAGTATAAATGGTACAGGGTCGAATGCTTCGTATTACGACGGAAATATTGTACATCAAAATTTTTACTCTTTGGGATATATTATGATGGATGACTTCAGTGGTAGTGACTTTGGCAAACGTATTTTAAAAGATTATTTTTTAAAAATCATGCCATTAGAACTAAGGTTGGAATTGGAAAAGAAATACAATTTAGAAGCTGATGAAGTAAAATTCAACATTTTTAAAAAGGAAAACCCCAATGCTTATTTAGCTTCGTTTTTACCTTTTTTGATTGAAAACAAAGAAACGCCGTATTTTGCTTCTTTAATTCGCGAAAAAATTCAATATTTTTTAGATAATTACATTAAGTTATACGATAATTACCAAAGTATTCCATTGCATTTTGTAGGTTCTGTCGCTTTTTTATTACAAGAAGAATTGAAAGAAATTTTACACAAAAACGGATGTATTGTAGGTAAAATTATCCAAAAACCTATCGAAGGATTAATACAAAATCACAAACAATAATGAGTAAGAAAAAATTAAGTCTTGAAGACCTTGGTGGATTTGTATTTTCTACCAATAAAGATTTTGAATTTGAAAAAGAAGAAATTGTTGAAACACTTTCACCTGAAGCACAACGCCTTGAAGCACACTTAGAAAAACATAAAGCAGGAAAAATAACAACCATAATCAAGGGGTTTATTGGAGCTGAAGAAGATTTAAAAACTTTAGCAAAAGAACTTAAAGTTCTTTGTGGCGTAGGTGGCTCTGCTAAAAATGACGAAATTATTATTCAGGGAAATTTTAGGGATAAAATAATGGAACACCTTATAAAAAAAGGATATAAAGTTAAAAGAGTCGGAGGTTAACAACCTTCGATTTTGTTTTCAACCATTTCCTTTCTAAAACTTATTATTATCTTTGCACAATGAGCCAATTTGTAGAAGTAGTATTACCACTATCACTACCTACCACATTTACTTACAAGGTATTACCCGAACAATACAACCTAATAAAAATCGGTTGTAGAGTTTCTGTTCCGTTTGGAAAAACAAGAATATATACGGCAGTTGTATGGAATAAACACCAAAATCCACCTTTACACTACGAAGCAAAATACATATACGAAATCATAGATTCCACGCCTATTTTCACTTTAAATCAACTGAAGCTATGGGAGTGGATTGCTGAATATTATATGTGTACAATTGGTGAAGTATATAAAT
>JBHBEQ010000090.1:0-2506 GCA_041785575.1 Flavobacterium sp. | reverse complement strand
TGTTGCCATTTTCCCGTATGTAATGATTTGAGCAACCTGATTTTGTCCATATTTATCAATAACATATTGCATAACATTAGCACGACCTTCGTCATCGAAATCGATATCGATATCGGGCATAGAAACCCTGTCAGGATTCAAGAAACGCTCAAAAAGCAAATCGTATTTAATAGGGTCGATATTGGTAATTCCTAAACAATATGCTACTGCAGAACCTGCTGCCGAACCACGACCTGGCCCTACAGAAACGCCCATTTCTCTAGCTGCTGCAATGAAATCTTGTACAATGAGAAAGTATCCAGGATATCCTGTTTTTTCTATTGTTTGCAATTCAAAATCTAAACGTTCTGTAACTTCCTCTGTAATTGTTCCATAACGTTTTTTTGCACCTTCATAGGTTAGATATTTCAAATAATTATTTTCTCCTCTTTTACCTCCATCCATTTTGTCTTCTTCAAATTGGAATTCTTCTGGTATATCAAACTTCGGGAGCAATACATCTCTATGAAGACTATATATTTCTATTTTATCTACAATTTCAGATATGTTCAAAATAGCTTGAGGTAAATCTTTGAAAAGTGATTTCATTTCCTCTGCTGATTTGAAGTAATACTCTTGATTTGGCATTCCAAATCTATATCCACGACCTCTCCCTATTGGTGTTGCTTGTTTTTCACCATCTTTAACACACAGCAAAATATCATGCGCATTTGCTTCATTTTTAGAAGCATAATATGTATTATTTGCTGCAATTAATTTTACTTGATGTTTTTGTGAAAATTGAACGAGTGTTTTATTTACCCTATCTTCATCATCTTGACCGTGACGCATAATTTCTATATAGAAATCCTCACCAAATTGTTTTTTCCACCACAACAAAGCTTCTTCAGCTTGTTTTTCTCCTGTATTTAATATTTTATAGGCAATTTCTCCTTGTAAACCACCTGAAAGTACAATCAAATCTTCTTTATACTGAGCTATAATATTTTTGTCAATACGAGGCACATAATAGAATCCTTTGGTTGAGGCAATAGATGCCATTTTTGCTAAATTATGGTACCCTTTCTTGTTTTTTGCTAAGATAACCATTTGGTAACCATTGTCTTTCTTTGTTTTATCTTCGTGATTTTCACAAACATAAAATTCACATCCTACTATTGGCTTTAGTATTTGCTTTGTTGGTTCTTCTCCATTTTCTATTGCTTCTTTATTTGCTGCTTCTACTTTTTTGTTATAATCAAGAGCAGCACTAACAAATTGAAATGCCCCCATCATATTTCCGTGATCAGTCATTGCAACTGCTGGCATATTCGCATTAGAAGCTAAATCAACCAATCGTTTTACGCTAATTGTAGATTGTAAAACAGAGAACTGTGAATGGTTGTGTAAATGAGAAAAAGAGGCTGTTTCTAAAGCTTTTACGTCTTCTTCCGAAACCTCAAAAATAGATTCTTTTATTAGACCTGCTGACTCTAATTCTTTTCTGATTTTTTCGGAAGCCGATTTTAAATTAATATGCTTTAAACCAATTAGCTGAAATGGTTCCGGATTTTGTTTCTGAAAAGCTTCTATATAACCTTGAGGTTGTTTTAACTCCTCAATAGTATAAACTCCTCTACGAACCAATTCTAAAAAACAACGTGTTGTAGCTTCAACGTCTGCTGTAGCATTGTGAGCTTCTGCAAATGATTCTTTGAAAAGATATTCGTAAAGTTCACTCAACGTAGGCCATTTAAATTTTTTACCACTTGGTATCTGAACTAAATTTGCAGTTTCTTCCGTTTTAGTATCCAAAAACGGTTTTTCCATCATCTGCGTAGGATGATTTTTTCTATAAAATTCACATCCCATAATATTGAGATCAAACTCTATATTATGACCGATTATAAATTTTGTTTTTTCAAGAGCTTTATTAAATTCCGTTAAAACAAAATCTAATTCCACCCCTTGATTATTTGCTAAGTGTGTAGAAATACCATGTACTTGTTCCGAATCATAAGGTATGTCAAATCCTTCAGGTTTTACTAAATAATCCTTGTGCTCTATCAACCTACCAAATTCGTCGTGTAATTGCCACGCAATTTGAATACATCGAGGCCAATTGTCTGTGTCTGTGATTGGTGCATTGAAGAATTTTGGCAATCCCGTTGTTTCTGTATCAAATATTAAGTACATACTATGGTAAATATTAGTTATAATCCAATTAAGCCATAAAGATACTAAAAGAGAGATTAATAGTACCTTTTTGTAATGTAATTCTGGACATTTATTTATCAACAAAAGCCATTCGATAGGTATAAAATATTGATATTCACAAAATAAAACAGATGCAATTTGTAACTATTGGATACTTATTTTATTTGATTAATACCACTTAAACCATACTATTTCGCTTATTTTTCGTATATTTGTATATGGGAAGAAAGAGAGAATTTGAGATAAAAGAAAGCCTAGCAGAGCTTAAGAATTATATACCTAAGGTGAGAGGATACAAACCGTCCAAACG
>JBHBEQ010000089.1:0-2997 GCA_041785575.1 Flavobacterium sp. | reverse complement strand
AGGCACACTATCTGGCGAACACGGTATTGGATGGGTTCAAAAAAATTATATGCCAATAGCTTTCAATAAAATTCAATTAGAATTAATGAAACAAATAAAACATGTTTTTGACCCGAAAAATATTATGAATCCAGGAAAAATTTTCCCAGAAAATATCTAAATAAAATTGTATAATTGTATTTCATTCTATTGCTATATATAGATATATGACAAATACTGTCAGTATTAAATTAGGAATAGATTTTGAATAGTTATATTTAAATAAAAATTAAATACTATAATATGGACGATAATTTTTCACCAAACCTAAAAAAAGTTATTTCTTCTAGTAAGAAAGAAGCTCTGAGATTAGGTCATAACTATATAGGCACCGAACATATCATATTGAGTATGATAAAAAATGGTGAAGGTAAAGCAATTGACATTCTTAACTTGTTAGATGTTGATTTAGAAAAACTTGTTCAAAAAATCGAAGCTTTGTTTCCAGAAAACCTAAACAAGCCTTTAGCAACTGAGCAAAGGAATATTATGCTTACACGCCAAGCGGAAAATGCTTTAAAAAGAGCATTTTTGGAAAGAAGTTTATTTAGAACATCTAATATCAATACAGGACATTTACTGATGGCAATACTTCGTAATTCTGATGACCCTACGACTATTTTGCTTCATCGAAATGGCATTAATTATCAAGAATGTCAAGAACACTTTTCTAGCATTATTTCTAATTCTATGATGAGAAAGTCAAGTGACTCTACACCTCAAAATAGTATAGAAGATGATGACAATGAC
The DNA here is from genome assembly GCA_041785575.1 of Flavobacterium sp. Lineage (GTDB taxonomy): Bacteria > Bacteroidota > Bacteroidia > Flavobacteriales > Flavobacteriaceae > Flavobacterium. The sequence goes on along the minus strand of JBHBEQ010000089.1, from coordinate 2,208 downwards.
AATATGTCAGAAAGCTATAAAAGTCCTTCAAGTACACGAGAGAAGAAAAACTCTCGCACACCTGTATTGGACAATTTCGGTAGAGACCTTACAGAACTTGCCGAACAAGGTAAACTCGACCCTGTAATCGGACGTGAAAAAGAAATAGAACGCGTTTCTCAAATTTTAAGTAGAAGAAAGAAAAACAATCCTCTACTTATTGGAGAACCTGGAGTTGGAAAATCTGCCATTGCAGAAGGACTTGCATTGCGTATTCATCAAAAAAGAGTGTCAAGAATTTTATTCAACAAACGTGTAATCACATTAGACTTAGCCAGTTTGGTTGCAGGTACTAAATATCGTGGACAGTTTGAAGAACGTATGAAAGCAATGATGAACGAGTTAGAAAAAAACAAAGACATCATTCTTTTCATTGATGAAATTCACACTATTGTTGGTGCCGGAGGAGCAACTGGTTCATTAGACGCTTCTAATATGTTTAAACCAGCTTTAGCTCGTGGAGAAATTCAATGCATCGGAGCTACAACTCTTGATGAATATCGCCAATATATTGAAAAAGATGGTGCTTTAGAACGCAGATTTCAAAAAGTTATCGTAGAACCAACTTCTGTTGATGAAACCATTGCTATACTCAATAACATTCGTGAAAAATACGAAGAACACCACAATGTTCGTTATACTCCAGAAGCTATTGAGGCTTGTGTAAAATTAACCAATAGATATATGTCTGATAGATTTTTACCAGACAAAGCTATTGATGCACTTGACGAAGCTGGCTCTAGAGTACATATTACAACTATTGAAGTACCTGCAAATATCAAAGAACTCGAACAAAAAATAGATACAGTAAAAGAACTTAAAACTAAAGCAATTAAAAACCAAGAGTTTGAAGCAGCAGCCTCATTTAGAGATGATGAAATACGATTAGAAAAAGAACTCGAACAGGCTATTGAAAATTGGGAAAACGATACTAAAAATAATCGTGTGGAAGTGAACGAAAACCACGTTGCCGATGTCGTATCTATGATAACTGGTATTCCTGTAAATAAAATAGCGCAAACGGAAAGTAAAAAACTAGCTTCACTTGCAGAAAGTATCAAAGGAAAAATCATCGGACAAGATGAAGCTGTAAGCAAGATTGCCAAATCTATTCAAAGAAATCGTTCAGGTTTAAAAGATCCAAACAAACCAATTGGTTCGTTTATCTTTTTAGGTCAAACTGGTGTTGGAAAAACACAACTAGCAAAAGTAATTGCAAAAGAAATTTTTGATTCTGAAGATGCTTTGATTCGCATTGATATGAGTGAATATATGGAAAAGTTTGCCATTTCACGATTAGTTGGTGCACCTCCAGGATACGTTGGATATGAAGAAGGCGGACAACTCACTGAAAAAGTTCGCAGAAAACCATATTCTGTAGTATTGCTTGATGAAATTGAAAAAGCACATCCTGATGTGTTCAATATGTTGTTACAAGTTCTAGACGATGGCCATTTGACAGATAGTTTAGGAAGAAAAATCGACTTCCGAAATACTATCGTAATTATGACATCAAACGTTGGTGCAAGACAAATTCAAGATTTTGGAAGAAGTATTGGTTTTGAAACTAAAGCTAGAAAAGAACAAGAAGAAGCCAATACTAAATCGATGATTGAAAATGCTCTGAAAAAAGCTTTTGCACCAGAGTTTCTCAACCGTATTGATGATGTGATTATGTTTAACGCTCTTGAAAAAGAAGACATCAACAAAATCATTAAGATTGAAATTGAAAAACTATACCAGCGAGTTCGAGATTTGGGATACAACATTGCTATTTCAGACAAAGCACTTGATTTTATTGCAGAGAAAGGCTTTGACAAACGATACGGTGCTAGACCACTAAAACGCGCTATCCAAAGATATGTTGAAGATCTTTTAGCTGAAGAAATCGTAAATGGAAAAATCAAAGAAAACGATGCTATTCTACTCGATTATATTGATAATGCAGATTCTTTAACTATACAAATTTCAAAATAATCACAAATTATTTCATTCTTAAAAAGCCGTACTACAATTGTGTAATACGGCTTTTTTAATATTTTTTCGCAACATATCAATAAAAATATTATTAATTAAAAAACATATCCCAAAATATATTTTAAGTAACCACAATAAACTATATAAAACCAACAATTTACAAACACTTTAAATAATCTAACCAGACAATGT
>JBHBEQ010000088.1:0-3371 GCA_041785575.1 Flavobacterium sp. | reverse complement strand
TTTGTATTATTATTATTATTATTGTAATGTCTTTAATATTGCGCAAGTTAGGATAGTGGGAATAGTAGTACAACAGCCACTTAAAATTTCTGTTTTGTACCTGAAATTTTAAAATGTAGAAAAATGAAAAAACTAGTCTTTTCAGCGATGATGAGTATCGCTTTTGTAGGAAGTGCATTTGCTTCGAATGAGATAGTTAGAGAGCATAGTCTTTTTGTAATGGATAAGAACGATTTTAAACCCAAAAAGCCGTGTAAGGTTTCAGTTTATGTAATTGCACCTAATGGGGAAAAAATGTGGAAAACAGGAGAAGGAGGGAGTTTAACATGGGAAGAATGTGGTAAGTTTAAAGATAGTTTTGTCGCAGAAACAGCTAAATTAGGGTATGAGTTAATAGATGATAATGTTACAGTTATATGGGGAAATTAATAATTAAAATTTGTACTAACGTATTCTTTGTTCTTTTTTGTCTATCAACGTATTCGCAAAATGAATTTGATTATCAGTGGTATTTGTCTGGTTTTGTACGAGATGGGAAGCTTTTGTATGACGATAAAACACATACTGCTCTTTACATAGATTTGCTCTCAACGATAAAAAAAACTAAACCAATAGATTATAGTCATTTGAAACCAGAGCCAGGTGAATCGATAACAGTAATTAGAGCGAGTACGTCTTGGTACGATAGATTGTTTTTTAAAAAGGAAGCGAAAATTAAGTATACTACAGATCTTCTAAAAAAACGCTTTTTAGTCGAAGATAATACACTGCAATTAGATTGGATTTTGAAAGATGAAACAAAAGAAATTAATGGATATCTTTGTAAAAAAGCTACAGTACATCTGCGTGGTAGAGATTGGGAAGTATGGTATACCCCAGAAATACCAATGTACTATGGACCTTGGAAATTTTACGGATTGCCTGGTCTTATCGTTGCTGCGTATGAGTCTACAGGAGAATATTGGTTTCAACTTACTAAAATTCACACAAACCCCGAGTTGAATTTCCCTACTGTAGTAGAAAAGGAATATAAACAGGTAGATTTAAAAGAGTACAGTTTATTAGAAGAGGACGTTATGTCTGGAAAACCTCTTTCAGCACTTGGTGTGAAAGTAGATGAAGATTATAAAAGAAACGGTATGGAGATTATTTACGAATGGGAAGAAGGAGCTAATAAATAACAAATCGTTTATAAAAAACAGCAATGCACTTGCTGTTTTTTTTACAATCACTAAGTGCTTATGTATCATTATAAATACCTTTATGTTGTTTTTTTGTTGTTGTGTTCTTGTTTAGTACAGGCACAAACATATTGTGTTGGTACGGTACACAATGAATACGAACAAGTTTTGCCCAACGCATCTGTTCTCGTCAAAGACACAAAAGACAATGTTTTGCATTTTGGCTTTACCGATTCCAAAGGTACGTACAAAATAGGTATCGAAGCCAAGGGAGATTTGATAATAGAAGCCAACAAAATGGGTTATGTAAAACAACATCAAACACTATCCGTTACAAAAGACCAAAAAGAATATACGGTAAATTTTGTGTTGACAAATTCTAGTGAGGTACTGGAAGATGTTGTTATTGAGATAGAAAACCCCATCAAGCAACGCGGTGATACTCTAGTGTTCGATGCCAAGGCATTTACCACAGGTAGCGAACAAGTAGTGGAAGATTTATTGAAGAATATACCAGGAATTACCGTAGAAAAAAACGGAAAAATAAAATTTGAAAATACAGAAGTAGAAAAAGTAATGGTAGACGGCGATGATTTTTTCAATCGAGGCTATACCATTCTTACCAAAAATATGCCCAACAAACCTTTAGATAAGGTGGAAGTATTGCGGAAATATTCCAACAATAAAATGCTTAAAGGAGTAGAAGATTCCGAAAGAGTAGCTTTGAATCTTACCATAGATGAGGCATATAAAGACGTTTGGTTTGGAGATGTTTTTGCATCGTATGATTTGATATCGAAAGATAAATATGATGCAACGGGAAATCTTATGAATTTTAGTAAGAAATACAAAAACTTTCTTACATCAGGAGTGAATAATTTAGGGATAGACCGAGTCGGAGATTTAGACTATATGTTTTATAACAACACCGAAATGGAAAGTATCCACGGTTCTAGCTCTTACTCGCTAATGAATCTAAGTAGCGACAAACCAGGAAGATTGAAAGACCATCGTACACGTATAAACAAGGCAGAAAACGTTTCGTTGAGCACTATTGTTCCTATAACGCCAAAATTAAAAATGAAATTCACTGGATTTCTTGGTTTTGATAAAAATTACGCCTACAATCATTCCTTTAGTGTGGTAAATGCAGAGGAAACTTTTTTTCAAAATACGGAAAGTACTATACATAAAAATGTTTTGAAAAAAGGATATGTCAATATTTTTGGTACGTACGACATTAGTGCTACTCAAATGCTACAATTTAGCACAATATACAACCACGAAAATGCATTGAGTAGGAATGATTTGACATTCAACGGTATTCAAACGATAGAAACTTTGGATACAAAAAATTCTTTTTTCGATCAAAAAGCAACCTACACACACAAATGGAAAGATAGAAATGTGGTGTTGATAAAATCTCGTTTTTTTAGTAATGATTTACCTCAATACTATCAAATAAACGACTATTTGATGGGAGATTTATTTCCCAATTCCCCCAACGCATTAGACAACACTTTTGCCAACAATAAAATATTTGGGGGAATAGAAGCTGACTTTAAATTAAGACAAACAAAGGGTGATTTAATTTCTTTTCAGGTGGGATACTTACATCATTCAGAAAAAATCAATAGTCAATTTCGTTTGTTTGAGAAAGAGTTAGTGTATCAACCTCAAGATTTTCAAGCTCGTGTTCACTATATTTTAGGAGATTTGTATGCCAAAGGGGGATACACTTGGAAATTTGATACATGGAAAGTAGGAGTAAAAATCGATATACATCAATTGTATAATAAATGGGAAAGTACCCAAAATACCCAAACCAGTATGCCTTTTTACATCAATCCTTCGGCGAATGTTTTTTGGGAAATTACACCTACACATAATCTATCTGCAAATTATTCGTACAATTTTAACACCACAGGTATAAAAGAAGTAAACGACACTTTTTTGTTGTCAAGCTCGCGTAGTTTCAGTAAGGGGGGTAGGAAGCTTTGCATTGACAAACTATCAAAATTCTGGAGTCAATTATAGTATACGTCATTATTTGGTAGTATCCCCAAAAGTGTGTAAAAGTATCTTTAATTTATCACGAAGTTAAACATTATTTTTTACATATTCTTTTTTTTTAGTTTAATGGGCAGTGGAGCGAAGGCGTAGCCGAAGCGGAACTGTCCATTAAACTTC
>JBHBEQ010000087.1:0-2886 GCA_041785575.1 Flavobacterium sp. | reverse complement strand
TAGTTGTATATACTCTCGTACATACACCTCTCTTTTGTGGACAAGAATCAAGGGCAGCCGATTTGCTCTTCTTGGCAAGTGAGGCTCTTCCTTTTCTTACTAATTGTTGAATAGTAGGCATTTAATTGCTTTTTATTTTAGAGTGCAAAAATAGGAATATTTTTTTAATCTGCAAGTACTTGATAAATAATTTATCACAACTATCCGAAACGTTACAAAAAGAAATAGCCTGAAGGCAATGAAGCAGAACTTGCAGAGTCAATAAAAATCGCCTCAGAGTTGTGAGGCGATTTTCAAGATTTTTAAAAATTCTTTTTGTTAAATTTTCAAGGTGTAACCGGACACTTACCAGCATAAATTGCTGCGATTCTATTTTCTCCATTAAAACTAGGTGCAGCACCGGCATTTTTCACACGATAGGTCTTTCCAGATGGATTATTATACATTTCCGTATTTAGTTTAAAATAAAAAGGTGTGTTCTTTACAGTTAGTACATCCCCTCTAAGGTTGGTCATATTACAATTCATGATGTAAATTTCTCCTTTAAGCAATCCATTGGAATTGGGCCCTGTTATTTCTCCAGATATTAAGTAAGCCGGGTTCCAAGGTGCAGTTATGTCATAAAGATAAGGGTTTTCGGTTCTTATCGTAGAATAAGAGAGAACAGTGCTATCGTCGTCATCTAATAAAAGGCGAACCCAAATTGATTCACCGGCTGAAAAAGAGGTGGCTGTTGTAGGTTGGCCAGTTGTTTCACTGGTTGCATTCACTTTAAAAGTAGCGTACACTGCCCACACACCCTCAGGAAGTGTGATGTTTGCACCTGTGTAGAAAGCTTGGGATCTAGTATTCGTACCATAAGAAGCAGTTGAAACCTCGAAACCGGGTGATGCATATTGAACAGACACACCAGAGTACAGAGTGTTGGGATTAAGTTCATAGGTTTGCCAAGTTGCATTCCCTAGGTTATCGGACATCAACACCTGACCTGCCGCAGGCGTTTTCGCAGTGGTTTGGAACTTTACGGTTGCATTATTTCCGTCTGCTTGTGTTGCAACTACTACTTTTGCTATATCTGTGGGACTTAGTACTTTATTTATTCCGACAGATTGCCCGTATGAAATAATATAGGAAACAAGGAATAGAAATGTAAAATATTTAATTTTCATGAGATTATAAGTTAGTATAATGGAAAAGCCGTCAATTGATTCTGCGGTTGGGAGGCCAAACTAAAGTTCACAAGTTTTACAGAGGGAGCAGGAGAAGTATTTGGAAACCTAACGTCTGAAATTTTAGCAATCACATCAAATGTTTTGGTAAAACCAGAGTTGTTGTTAATGATCAGCATGCCTTTTAACAAACCTTTATTGGAAGGCGATAAAATAAGCCCGTAAAACAGTCCATTGCCTCCTGTAGATCCTTTTGTATCACCTTCTATATATGAAGTAGGGGTGGTACCGCCTTCGTCTGCTAAAGACGCCGAAACCTCTACTGCTCCACTTGTAGTACCAGTATATGAAGAAAGATCTGTATCTGCAATCAACGCCAAATTGAATTGAACCAGCCATCGTCCTGTTTCTAGAGTAATTTTAGTTCCTGTGTTGGTCCAACTAGATCCAACAGTTGAAGGTGTGGAAGTAAGATTTCCCAATATAATTTTTCTAAAAACTTCCGTGGGGGTTTTTGTAAGCAAACCTTCAGTATCTGCTGCTGTTATGGCAAACTGTTCACTATCTGTGTTTACATTATCTTCAATTCGCAGGATATACTGTTTATCACTTTTGATATGCAGATTCGCAGTTGGTGCAGTAGTACCAATTCCAACGTTCTGTCCCCAGAAATACATGGATTGGAAAATAAATAAAAATATGTATTTTTTCATTTTATTAAATTTAATTTAGTTGATGGGGAAGGCATAAAAATTATTCTCACCCCAGAAATTCGCTGCATATCTAAAGGTAGTCTTATATGCAGTTGTAGAAGGAATGGATGTTTTCTTTACGTAATAATAGTACGTTTTATTGGCGTTGGTTGTGTTATTTAATATAACTGAACCATCCACAAGATCCAGCGTTGCAGTACCTTTTAGAACACCGCTGGTATATTCTGCAGATTCGGGCAAATAATCAGAAGATATTGTACTACTCCCCGCGGCATCTGTAAAGTAAGTGTCCAGCTGTAAAAATTCGCTTGTCGTAAGTAAATTGGCACTTGTATTCTTTTGCTGAATAGGAAAAGTAGTTCTTACAATCCATTTTCCAGGTGGCAAAGTAATATAGGCATTGGTATAGTGAGGAAGTTCATCACTAATGTCTACACCGCTACCTGTAAAACCTTCTATTCTCCGTAATGCGTAAGGTTGCCCCCAGTCAATATTGCCATTTTGATGAACACGCAGAATTTTGCCATCTCCCATAGTGGGATGCTCTAATCTTAAACTACCTACAGAATGTAAATTTGCTGTTGGGGAGGTAGTATTGATACCCACATTACCTGTTTGGGAAAAAAGCGTGATAAACATTCCTACAAAAAACAATAGTATAATTTTCTTTTTCATAAATTATTTATTATAACACATTATTTTGCAAAGATATTTTTTTTATTTAATATTAGTTTTCACTATCTGAAACTTCCAAAGTGGCATAACATTAGTTAGAGCGTCTTTCCAAATTTCTAAAACTTCTTTCTCGTTGTCTCCTTTTTTTTGTTTCTACGATATCTAGTGCATCATAGAAAATCTTGAACGCGATGGATTTTTTACCATCAAGCATCAAGTTGTTCACGAATCTAGTTACCAACTGATCATTAAATTTTGGATCTGGTAACAACGGTCTTTTTTTCGCTTTTGTTTTTCTCATTGTTCTTCGTCTTAAAATTTAATGATTA
>JBHBEQ010000086.1:0-4184 GCA_041785575.1 Flavobacterium sp. | reverse complement strand
TCCATTTGTAAAGGTGGATAATCCATTTGTAAAGGTGGATAATCCATTTGTAAAGGTGGATAATCTATTATTTATTAGTGATAATATTAAGAAAACTTTGAAATTGTCTGTATTAATGGGATAGGTCTATAATGCTTAATCAGCGTTAAATTATATAAAAATAAAAACTGCTCAAATCTATATTCATTTTGAGCAGTTTTTCTTAAACAAAAAAAAATATTTATATTATTTTTCAAATTCTTTTAAAGTTTCGGTAATAATAGAAACACATTCTAATAATTGTTTTTCATTCATTACCAACGGAGGTGCAAAACGAATAATGTTTCCGTGTGTTGGTTTGGCTAATAAACCATTATCACGCAACTTTAAGCATATATTCCACGCTGTATCACTCTCTTCAGAGTCATTAATTACAATAGCGTTTAACAATCCTTTACCTCTTACAAGTGTACAAATAGTAGATGTAGCTATGTATTTATTCAACTCATCACGGAATAATTTCCCAAGTTTTTCGGCATTTTCTGCTAATTTTTCATCAATAACTACATCAAGAGCTGCCATTGCTACATTTGCCGCAATAGGATTTCCACCAAATGTAGAACCGTGCTGACCTGGTTTTATCACTCCCATAATATGGTCATTAGCTAATACGGCAGAAACAGGATACATTCCTCCAGAAAGTGCTTTTCCTAAAATTAACACATCAGGTTGAACATCTTCGTGTTGAACAGCCAACATTTTTCCAGTACGAGCTATTCCTGTTTGTACTTCGTCTGCAATAAAAAGAACGTTGTTTTTTTCACAAAGTGCTTTTGCTTTAGCCAAGAAACCATCAGTAGGCACATATACACCTGCTTCTCCTTGAATAGGTTCTACTAAGAAACCTGCAACGTTTTTGTTTTGTAAAGCCTGCTCTAAAGCATCAATGTCATCATAAGGAATACGGATAAAACCTTCCGTAAATGGCCCATAATTGTTACGAGCATCTGCGTCGTTTGAGAAAGAGATTATTGTTGTTGTACGTCCGTGAAAATTGTTTTCACAAACAATAATCAACGCTTGATTTTCTGGAATGTTTTTAACCTCATAAGCCCATTTACGTGTTAATTTCAACGCTGTTTCTACAGCTTCAGCTCCAGAGTTCATCGGAAGTACCTTGTCAAAACCTAATAATTCGGTTACTTTTTTTTCGTACAATCCCAATTTATCATTATAAAATGCACGCGATGTAAGTGCTAATGTTTCAGCTTGTTGTTTGATAGCTTCAACAATTCTAGGATGGCAGTGTCCTTGATTTACTGCAGAATAAGCTGATAAGAAATCATAATATTTTTTTCCTTCACAATCCCATACATATACCCCTTGTCCTTTTGACAATACTACTGGTAGCGGATGGTAATTATGCGCTCCGTATTTATCTTCTAAAGCAATTGCTTCATTCGATGTTAAGTTGTTGTGTAACATAGAAATTATTACTTTTTATTATTAAACGAAAATCTTTTGCAATTTACGACTTTTTTATTTGGATAAAATCATTTCATCGTAAGTAAAAATGGTGTTATAGCCTTTACTTTCGAAATATTTTTTTGGATTATTTTCAGAAACTACCATTACAAAATCGCCGCCCCAACCACCTAAACTTTTTATAATACCATTAAAATCAGGGAATAATTGTTGCTGAATTGTTTCCGTTTCTAAGACACTACTCAATTGTTTTTCGTATTCTGTTATTATATTTTGAAATGTTTTGAAATCAACTCCATTTACAATTTGTTGTGTCCATGTATTTACTTGTTCTATTTGGTTGGATATAGTTTGTTTCTTTGACCTAAAATTTTCGATAGCTTTTTTGCTATCCATCTTTTGATTGAGATAAACGTAGTATATATGCTTTTTATAATCAGGAGCAAAATCTACTTCTTTTACATCTATAACTCCATTTTTCTTTGAAAATGTAATTGGTGTGTTGTGTTGTGCATTTGCAATGTCGTATCCACTTCCTCCAAAAGATTTCTCCAACAATTCAAAAGCGTCTATTTCAAACCATTGAGCTATGTTATTTATTAAAGTTGATGAAGTACCTAACCCCCAGAATCGGGAAAATGTTAATCTCGTTTCTACAACAAATCCTTTTCTATAACTTAAAATATTTGGATTTTGTAGATGTGCTTGATGTAAAATATCTATCAGGTTTTTGCGAATTTTATCTTGCTCTGAATCGTTCTTTTTATAGATTATTTCATCTATATCAATCGAATCATTGTACCACAATGCTCCGTTTACATCGTAACTTTTCCAAGAAATTACCGGAGAATTGATTGGAAAAACATCTAAATATTGTCCAAATTTTGTAGGTAAAGAAATCACTTTCGCACCTTCCAAAACGTAATATTCCCCTAATAAAAACAATTTCCCATTACTGTAATAGGTTGCCATATTATTTTCGTAAATTTTCTATAAAATCAACAACAGCTCGGTGAGATAAGGTTTGATTGTGAAAGTATTCTTGAACGGCTTGTCTTTCGGTATCGGTAGCTTGTAATTGATTCAAAATATTTCCAAGGTGCATTTTCATGTGTCCTTGCTGAATACCAGTGGTGGTTAAAGACTTAACGGCAGCAAAGTTTTGTGCCAATCCTGCTACAGCCATTATTTTCATCAATTCTTCAGCCGATGGATTACCAAGCATCTGTAATGCGATCTTTACCATAGGATGTAAAGTTGTTAAGCCGCCCACTGTTCCTAATGCCAATGGCAATTCAATCCAAAATTTAAAAATGCCATTTTCTATCGATGCGTGTGAAAGACTTGTATATCTACCGTCTTTAGCGGCAAAAGCATGTACTCCTGCTTCGATGGCTCTAAAGTCATTTCCTGTAGCCAAAACAACAGCATCTACGCCATTCATAATGCCTTTGTTGTGAGTCACAGCTCTATAAGGTTCTATTTCTGCAATTTTTACGGCTTGTACAAATTTCTCTGCAAACAGTTGTGGATTGTCTATTTCTTTGGATTTTAAATCTTCAACAGGACAACTTACTTCTGCTCTTACCAAACAATTTGGTACATAATTAGACAGAATAGACATTACAATAGTGATATCCCTCTCTTCTTCTGAAAAACTTTCATACACTTGCGCTTTTTCTTTGAGCACTTTAGCAAATCCTTCTAAACAAGAATTGATAAAATTGGCTCCCATGCTATCTTTGGTCTCAAAAGTGCAATGCAATTGAAAATAATTAGGCAATTCACTCGTTTTATCTACTAATTCAATACTCGTAATCCCTCCACCACGCTTAATCATATTTGCTGTTATTTCAGATGTTTCTGTTCTGAAATCGCGTTGGATAGAATCTACAAATTGTATTAATTTATCTTTGTTTCCTTGGAATAAAAAGTGAACCTGTCCTATTTTTTCCGTTCCGAATACTTCTGCTTTAAAACCTCCTCTTGTTCCCCAATACTTCGCAGAGTTTGCTGCTGCTGCAACAACCGAACTTTCTTCTATTGCCATTGGCATAGTATAAACTTTGTTATTGATAACAAAATTTGGAGCAACTCCAAAAGGTAAATAGAAATTAGTTATAGTATTTTCAATAAATTCATCGTGTAACTTTTGTAATTCTTCGTCAGAATTCCAATAGTTTTTAATAACATCAATAGCTTGTGTATTATTATTAAGAAACTCTCTTACTAGCCATTCTATCTTTTGCTTCTTCGATAACTTAGAAAAACCGTTTACAATTTGCATAAAAGTAATTTTGTGTAAAGGTACTTATTTTTTTAAAAATCTTATCTATCGCTTTATAAAAAAACGAAATAACTACTCTAGTTCATCATTCAAAATCTGCTTTAGATTCAAATGTTATCCATTTATTGGTAACTGGATGAATAAAAGACAACATTCCTGCGTGTAAACACATTCTTTCGGCTGCTCTTCCGTATAAATCATCTCCTTGAATAGAAACACCTAAACCAGATTGATGTGCTGAATGTACTCTCAACTGATGTGTACGACCTGTTATTGGATAAAAATGAATTAATGTTTTACCATTTTTTACCCATTGTACTTCATAGTGTGTTTCTGCATATTTTCCGTAGTCATAACATACCATTTGTCGAGGTCTATCATCTAAATCTACTCGAAGTGGTAAAATAATTTTCCCACTTGATTCCTTCACTTC
>JBHBEQ010000085.1:0-2867 GCA_041785575.1 Flavobacterium sp. | reverse complement strand
TGTGGAATTACAGCAACTCCGCCAAATAAAGAAATACACAAAACAGCTTTAGGTGCCACTGAAACTGTAGAGTGGAGTTATGAAAAAGAGGTAGTGCCATTGTTGAAAAATCTACAAGCTCAAGGAGTGAAGATTTTAGCAATAGAGCAAGCAGAAGGTTCGGTAATGCTGCAGAATTTTACTGTAGAAAGTGGAGTTTGTTATGCTTTAGTATTTGGGAATGAAGTAAAAGGAGTACAACAAGAAGTGGTGAATCTTGCGGATACTGTAGTGGAAATACCACAACTTGGAACTAAACATTCATTGAATGTTTCGGTTAGTGCTGGTATTGTTTTGTGGGATTTGTTTCAGAAAATGGGCATAGAAACAAAATAAAGCGTTGTAAAGCAAGATTAAAACTATATAACACGTAAAGTTTCACAACACTTTATTTATAGAATGTTGCTTTTTTTAGATAAAAATCTGTTCGGTTTCGAGATAATTCTCTAATATAGCTTCTAGGTTGTGTTTTCCTGTGAACTGAGCTTTAATTATAGAAACAAGGTCTAAAATAAAGTTTTTAAAACGCTCAAACCAACCAGCAACTTCTCCAAAAACGCGAACAAACCATTCGTAGATAGCTTGTACTTTATCGATGATGTTTATAAGAATATCTGTGTAGTCCATATTTAATTATTTTGCAACCAAAGATACAAAAAACCTTGAACGGTGCAATAGTATTTAATGATTTTTTAAGATGCATTTGTGTAAAAAAAATATAAAATCATCACGTTAATAAAAACAAATGTAAAGTCTCTACAAAATAAAACGTATTTTTGAAAAGCATTTTTATATAAATTAAAACAAGTGAATATATCTTATTTTATAGCCAAGCGTATTGTTTCTTCTTCTCATCACAAGAAAAGTATTTCTGCGCCAATTGTAAAAATTGCTGTTGTAGCAGTTGCGATAAGTGTATTGATGATGATAGTAGCGGTGTCTACTGGTGTAGGTTTTCAACAAAAAATTAGAGAAAAAATCACTTCATTTCATGGGCATATTTTAGTTTCCAATTTTGATAATAATCAGTCAAATATTACTTTGGAACCTCTGTCGTTGCAACAAGATTTTTATCCTAAGTTTACGTCTGTACCCCAAGTGAATGGCGTATTTCCTTTTGCAACGAAAGCAGGAGTTATCCGCACGAAAGAAACTTTTGAAGGGGTGGTGTATAAAGGAGTAGGACACGATTACAATTGGCAATATATTCAAGATTATATCACTGATGGGAGATTACCCAAATTCTTAGATAATCAATTAAGCAATGAGGTGTTGGTTTCGGAATATCTTGCCAATCGGTTGAAAGTAAAAGTAGGCGACAAGCTTACTATGTATTTTTTGAAGGAAAATACCGAAAGTTTGCCTAATATCAGAGGGTTTGAAATAGTAGGGATATTTAATTCTGGATTTAGAGAATTTGATCAAACCTATTTGATTGGTGACCTTCGACAAGTGCAACGTCTTAATAAATGGTCAAAAGAAGAAGTAGGTGCGTTTGAACTCTATATTGATGATTTTGAAAAAATAGATCAAGTAAGTAGAAAAGTATATGATTATTTACCTTCTACATTGAATGCTACAGCTATCACGGAGAAGTATTACAATATTTTTGAATGGTTAAAGCTATTTGATTTTAATATTTATGTGATATTGGTAATTATGCTCATAGTAGCAGTTATTAATATGATTGTTGTTTTATTGGTTTTAATTCTGGAACGTTCTCAAATGATTGGAGTGCTAAAATCGATAGGAGCTAGTAATTGGTCGATAAGAAAAGTTTTTTTATACAATGCAACTTATATTGTATTAAAAGGTCTTTTGTATGGAAATCTTCTTGCAATTTCTTTGTTGCTCCTTCAGAAATATTTTAAAATTGTTGCATTAGACCCATCTCAATATTATGTTTCTTACGTGCCAGTAGATATTAATTGGTTTTATATTGTGGCAATTAATTTAGTGATGATAGTATGGATTTATCTCGTGTTGATTTTGCCTTCGTATATGATTACAAAAATTTCACCTGTTAAAGTATTGAGATTTCAATAGTATTTAAAAGCAAGTTTATTTTATAAAAAAAAGAAGCTGCTTGATTGAGCAGCTTCTAATGTAGATATTAAGGATTTTGTCTTTCTAATTCTAATATTTTTTTGTCTTTTTCAAATAGAATGAGTTTTGTTCCTTCTAATTTGTAATTGCTAACTTTTTTGAGCAATTGCATAAATATATTGTCATTAGGGTCGTCACAATATTTTTCTGAACTACTCACGTGATTGAAAGTCATTTTATTTTCAAAAATCAAAACTTGACCTTTTATTGCGTTACAAGCAGTGTATCCACTAAATTGAGTGCTGTTGATGTTTAAATCAATAAAAGGTGTTTTGTATGGAAATAGTTCTTTAACTGTAGGTTTTAACGTGTAAATTTTACTCAAAAACCATCTGCCTTCTAAAGCAACTCTTTGGAATTTTAATGTACCAATAGAAGAATGAATGGTTAGTGTGTTTTGGTTTACTTCGTGTGAAGTAGAATTTTTAAGTATTTCGTGAAAATTTTGGGTGTTTATTTTTTCGCACCAAATCATAGTAGAGATGATGTCTGAAATTTGGTGTTTGTTGTTTTTATTTACCTTGATTGAACTTGAAAATCTATTACATCCGTCATAACCATTAATGGTATTGTCTTCTTGTGAAATAGATATTATGGGAGTACCTTCTGTATAGTATTTTTTTAGGTCTTTTGTATCAGATTGTTCTGATAATTCCCACATACCACTAATACTATTCGAAGGAATAGGTGAATTTGTTGCATTGTTTTTTTTAGCTGAACAT
>JBHBEQ010000084.1:0-10724 GCA_041785575.1 Flavobacterium sp. | reverse complement strand
CGTTTGGACGGTTTGTATCCTCTCACCTTAGGTATATAATTCTTAAGCTCTGCTAGGCTTTCTTTTATCTCAAATTCTCTCTTTCTTCCCATATACAAATATACGAAAAATAAGCGAAATAGTATGGTTTAAGTGGTATTATTAGGATTTTCCATTTTTTTTACCTATTTTTACGACGTTTGAAAAAATCGCTAAAGGAAATCCTCGTTTATGCTGACACTACTAATCATCACTTTTTTATTTGCTTTTTCCATATTGTTTTTCGGGAAATACCTCCATCCAAAATGGATGAAATTTATAAGTGTGGTTCCGTTAATGCTCTTTATGTATTTTGCAAGATATATTCCATCGGTGGGAATTGAAAAAAACACCTTGCTTTTTGCAAACGAATGGATTCCTTCTTTGGGCATTAATTTAGATTTAAAAATTGATGGACTATCTTTATTCTTTTCCTTATTGATTACAGGAATAGGACTTTTAGTTTACATCTACGCATCATCATATTTATACAACGACAAATACATACACCGGTTTTATGGCTTTCTCACTGTTTTTATGGGGGCTATGCTTGGCTTGGTGCTATCAGACAATCTCATTTCCTTATTTATATTTTGGGAACTCACGAGTATTTCGTCGTTTTTCTTGATAGGTTACAACACAGAAAGTCAAACCTCTAGAAACAACGCCTTGTGGGCACTTTCGATTACCGGATTAGGAGGATTTTTTATGCTTGCATCTTTTGCAATTATCGAATATTGTACAGGTAGCTATTCTCTACACGAGATTCTCACACAACGCCAATTAGTTGTAGAACACAGTTATTATTACATCATAATATTTTTCCTATTTGCAGGAGCATTTACAAAATCTGCCCAATTTCCATTTCACTTTTGGTTGCCTGGTGCCATGAAAGCCCCTACTCCTGTGTCTGCTTATCTACATTCAGCAACTATGGTAAAGGCTGGGATATATTTGTTGGCTAGATTTTCACCTATCTTATCAGATGGCTATGTTTGGAATACTACACTACTTATCACGGGAGGTATCACTATGATAATAGGTGCTTTTTTTAGTATATTCAAAACAGATTTAAAAGAAATCTTAGCATACACAACCATTTCGGTTTTAGGTGTTTTGGTCTTTTTATTAGGAATAGGTAATGAAACTGCAATGTATGCAACCATTACCTTTATTTTTGCACATGCTTTGTACAAAGCTACTTTATTTATGGTTGTAGGAATAGTAGATCACAAAACCCATACTAGAGACCTCACCGTTTTATCTGGATTGAAAACCAAAATGCCAATTGTGGCAATATGCGCAGGTATTGCAGCTTTGTCTAGTGCAGGAATACCTTTTACTTTTGGATTTATCGCCAAAGAATTGATTTACGGAGCTACTTTTGATTTTGACTATTGGCAAACTTCTTGGGTTTGGATACTTACTGGATTGGCATTTATAACGAATGTCTTCATCTCTACATCTGGTTTTATGGTAGGATTTAAACCATTTTTTGGAAAACTGCCAGAAAATTTCAAAAATATCGTTTCTCCAAACATCAAGTTGTGGATACCATTGGTGGTTTTATGTGTGTTGAGTATATTTTTTGGAATATTCCCTCACTTTGTAGATTTTGGACTATTGTCTTCTGCTACTCAAACAATATTCACGGATAAGCTACACCAAGAATTACACTTGTGGCATGGTTGGAATTTTATATTAGCTTGGAGTGGTGCTACTATCTTACTAGCATTTGTATTATACAAATTCATTCCACCTTCTACAAACAGAGAAAATACCATAGCGCATTGGAGTAGATTTAATCCGAAATTTATTATCACAGAAATGGCGCATTGGATAAAAACATTTGCCTTTAACTATACTAGATTTTTCCACAATGGTTATTTGCGATATTACATCATGTATATCCTTGTATTTTTTATCGGACTTATAGGTTGGCGATTATTTAGAGACGTTCCTTTGCGCATCGATCTAGAAGATTTATCTCCTTTGAGAATTTACGAGGTAACCATCTTTTTACTCATTATCGCAGCAATATTTCTCATCACAACCACAAAATCAAGACTTACCGCTATAGCTGCATTGGGAATTGTAGGATATTCTATTTGTTTGATATTTGTAGTATATGGGGCTCCAGATCTTGCTATGACACAATTTGCAATAGACACCCTTACTGTGGTGCTCTTTGTATTGGTTTTGTTTAAACTACCTTCTTTTTTAAGATTGAGTAATTCAAAAAACAAGTTAAGAGACCTTATTTTATCGACACTCTTTGGTGTTTTAATAGCAATTATCACATTACAAGCAACATTATACCCATCCAATAAAGAAGTAAGTAAATTTTATGCTGAAAATGCATACGTACTTGCCAAAGGGAAAAATATTGTAAATGTTATCTTAGTAGATTATCGAGGATTTGACACATTAATAGAAACTATTGTACTCTCAATCGCAGCCTTGGGCGTATGGAGTATATTAAAATATAAAACAAAAGATGGAGAAAAAACAGAATAACAACAGGCCTAGATTAGACAATACCATCTTAAGAACAGCAACTAATTATTTGTTGCCGCTTCTTATAATGTTTTCAGTATTTGTATTGATACGCGGACATTATCTATCAGGAGGAGGTTTTATAGGAGGTTTAATTGCTTCTATTGCCTTTGTTTTGCATTCCTTTACGTATAACACTAAAAAAACCATTGCTTTGTTTCGATCACACCCAATGCGATTGATTCCTGTAGGGCTATTACTGTCATTAGTAAGTGGAATGTTGCCATATATCATTTCTAAACCTTTTCTCACAAGTTTGTGGTTTATCGATAACGTAGATGTTATTGGAGCTTTTGGTTCCGCTTTGTTATTTGACATTGGCGTTTATTTAGTAGTTATCGGCGTAGTTTTGACTATTTTGTTTACCATTTCAGAAAATGTATAATCTATGGAATTATTATTTGTCATATTAGTAGGTGTACTTTATTCTTCAGGTATTTATATGATGCTTAGAAGAAGTATGGTAAAGTTGCTCATAGGAATATTGCTTTTGGGTAACGGAGCTAACATCCTCATCTTTTTGATGGGAGGAATCGAAAAAGGAAAAGCACCTATCATCAATGAGGAGCAACAAACTTTATTAGGTGCATACGCAGACCCAATACCTCAAGCATTGATACTCACTGCAATTGTAATTAGCTTCGCTCTAACGGCATTTGCTATTGTTTTACTAAAAAAAGCCTATACATTAACCGGAACAGAAGACTTAGATTCTCTTAACATTCAAGATCTTGATATATGACCTCTAATTTTTTATTAGCACCAATCATTACACACCTTTTCACTGCCATTTTACTTTTGTTTTTTTGGCAAAAGGTATTGATGCAAAAAATCATTAGTATTATAGGGAATTTTGTTGCATTTGCAATGTGCTGGATATTATTTGATATCACCCAAAAATATGGTACTGTTGTATTGCAAGTAGGAAACTGGAAAGCGCCTTTTGGAATTACCTTTATTGCCGATACGTTTAGTATGATTATGGTAATACTCACTGCTTTCGTATCACTTGCTGTTGGTATTTACAGCACCTCTGCACTCAACATCAGTAGAATAAAACACGGATATTTCTTTACCTTTCACTTGTTGATTATGGGACTTTTAGGCTCATTTCTCACAGGAGATATTTTCAACCTATACGTATGGTTTGAGGTTGTTATCATTTCATCTTTCATCCTAATGACTGTTGGAGGAAACAAACGACAAATGGAAGGAGCAATTAAATACGTAACACTCAACATATTAGCCTCAACTATTTTTCTAACAGCCATCGGGATATTGTATGGAATTACAGGTACTCTAAACATTGCTGATTTAGCTCTTAAAATACAATCTATTGAAAATAAAGGATTGGTTACAGTCACTTCGCTTCTATTCTTTATTGGTTTTGGAATTAAATCATCTATATTTCCATTATACTTTTGGTTACCCTCTTCGTACCACACTCCACCAGCGGCAATTGCAGCTATTTTTGGAGGTCTATTAACTAAAATGGGAGTTTATGCGCTATTTAGAGTGTTTACTGTAATTTTTGACCCAGATTATTACACAATACTAACCTTTACTATTATATCTATACTCACAATGATTACAGGAGCATTGGGTACAATCAATAAAAAAAACATTCGAAGAGCTTTGTCTTATCTCATCGTTTGTCATATTGGATATCTCATTGCTGGATTGAGTTTATATACAGAATTAGCATTTACTGCTGTGGTATTTTACCTCATTCACGATGTAATTGTAAAGAGCAACGTATTTATGATTTCAGGTATCATTTTCAAAATAAGAGAAACTCTAGACATGACGCGTTTAGGAGGATTGCTTAAAGACTATCCAAGATTCTCTGTTTTGGTTGCTGTAACATTGTTTTCGTTGGTAGGTATTCCACCACTTTCAGGTTTTTGGCCTAAAGTAGTACTTTTCAAAGAATCCATAAAAGCCGAACAATTTCCTTTAATGATTGCTTTGATTATAGCTAGTTTTGTAACATTATTTGTTGTTACCAAAATGTGGATAGAGGTGTTTTGGAAAGAATCTCCAAAACCATTAACGGACGAAATAGATCATTTTGCGCCTTTTTCTGCAAGTGGAAAATTTGCTCTTATAGCCCCAATTGTATTACTAACAAGCGTTTCGTTATTCATAGGTTTTAATGCAAACTCGATATTTAAAACAGCATCAAAAGCTGCATACGAACTAAAACATAAAGAAATATACATCAATGCTGTATTAGGAAAATCATCATAAAATATGTTACAAAACTTTTTATTAAATATCCTACTTACATTTGTTTGGGTTGCACTTACAGGACAACTCAACTATACCAATATTTTCTTTGGATTTATACTTGCATTTTTTCTGCTATGGCAAATCAATAGAAAGCGACCTGGTGGACAAGATTATTTTCTTCGAGTGCCAAAAATCATTGTGTTTATTTTTGATTTTTTGGTTGATGTACTCAAAGCAAACTACGAAGTAGCACAAGATGTACTCACTCCAAACTACAATATGAAACCCGGAGTAATTAAATACGAAATGGATGCCAAAACAGATTTCGAGATTACTATGCTGGCAAATGTAATTTCACTAACTCCCGGCACGCTGGTTATCGATTTTTCAAAAGATAAAAGATTTATGTATATCCACGTAATGTATCTGAAAGACGTGGAAAAATTTAAGCAGAAATTAAAAAAAAGAACGGAAAAAAAATTACTTGAAATACTGAGATAAATGATAAGCATTGAAAATTATTTAATATACGTAGTAATGCCAATTTTATGCGTATCGATGATATTAATCTTGATACGATTTTTAAAAGGGCCACAAATTTTCGAGCGCGTTATTGCATTAGACCTTCTCATCACTCTTGGTGTAGGATTTATTGGTGTGTTTAGCATTATCGCTGTCAATAAGAATTTCCTTGACGTAGCAATGATCTTAGCCCTAATTGCCTTTTTGAGTACTTTAGCCTTTTCGTTTTACCTTTATAAAAGCAACAAAAATGATTGATATTGTAATAATGGTTTTAAGCACATTAGGTGCATTATTTATTCTAATAGCATCTATTGGAATACTTAAAATGCCAGATTTCTACTCAAGACTATCTGTAACCATCAAAGCTGCAACCTTAGGTTTAGGATGTATTTTGATTGCAGCCGCTTTGTTTTTCAAAGAATTTCAAGTGACCACTAAAGCGATTGCAATTATTTTCTTCATTTTTATAACTTCACCCATTGCAGGATACCTCATTGGAAAAGTAGCTTACATAAATGGTACCAAACCTTGGAAAAACACTTTTGTTGATGAAATGAAACACGACCCCGATAGTTTCTGTTCGCTAATACAAGAAAACGAACAAAATCAAACTAAAGAAAAAACAGGTAGTTAAGCAAAAGTTACAACAAACGTTTTTAGCACAGATACAACTTTTTAGTAAGATAAAAATATCTCGAAAACATCTGTACAATTCAAAAAAAATTACTACCTTCGTTGCTATTGAAATTTTATTAAAAAAATAAACAACATATGAAAATATTGGTTTGCATCAGTCACGTACCTGATACTACTTCAAAAATCAACTTTACAAATAACGACACAGAATTTGACACAAATGGTGTAAATTTTGTAATCAATCCAAACGACGAATTTGGATTAACAAGAGCAATATGGTTTAAAGAAAAACAAGGTGCTCACGTAACTGTAGTTAATGTAGGATTAGCTGATACAGAAGCTACTATTCGCAAAGCTTTAGCAATTGGAGCAGATGAAGCAATCCGTGTAAACGCTCAACCTACTGATGGTTTTGCAGTTGCAAAACAATTAGCAGACGTAGTAAAAAACGGAAATTACGATTTAGTAATCTGTGGAAAAGAATCTCTTGATTACAATGGAGGAATGGTTCCAGGTATGTTAGCTTCAATCTTAGGATACAACTTTGTAAACTCTTGTATCGGTATCGAAATTGAAGGAACTAATGCAAAAGTAACAAGAGAAATTGACGGTGGAAAAGAAATTTTATCTGCTTCTTTACCATTGGTAATTGGTGGACAAAAAGGTATTGTAGAAGAAAAAGACCTTAGAATACCAAACATGAGAGGAATTATGGCCGCTAGAACTAAAGCTATCTCTGTAGTTGAAGTAAGCAACGACCTCGCTAAAACAAAAACAGTGAAATTTGAAAAACCAGCACCAAAATCTGCTGTAAAATTAGTAAGCCCTGATAACTTAGATGAATTGATTAACTTATTACACAACGAAGCTAAGGTAATCTAATCTATTAACTATTAATCTAAAATTAAGAAAGTATGTCAGTTTTAATATACGCAGAATCAAACGAAGGAAAATTTAAAAAAGCTGCTCTTGAGCTTGCTTCATACGGAAAAAAAGTAGCAGAAGCATTAGGTACTACTCTTACTGCTGTAACAATTAACGCAAGTTCTGCATCTGAACTTGGAAAATATGGTGTAGAAAAAGTACTAAACGTAAACAACTCTCAATTAAACGTTTTCAATGCTAAAGCATATGCAGATGTTATCAAACAAGCTGCTCAAAAAGAAGGAGCAAAAGTTGTTATCCTTTCTTCTACTACAGATTCTCTTTACCTTGCTCCTATTGTAGCTATAGGTTTAGAAGCTGGATACGCCTCTAACGTTGTAGCTCTTCCTGTTTCTACTACTCCTTTTCAAGTTAAGAGAAATTCATTCTCAAGCAAAGGTTTCGCTATCACAGAAATCTCTTCTGATGTAAAAGTTTTAGCTTTAGCTAAAAACTCTTACGGATTAGTAGAATCTGAAGCTAATGCAGTTGTTGAAGATTTTTCTGTAACACTAAACAATGAAGATTTTTCAATAAAAGTTGAAAATACTGAAAAAGTAACAGGTAAAGTTTCTATCGCAGATGCAGAAATTGTTGTTTCTGGAGGACGTGGATTGAAAGGACCTGAAAACTGGGGAATGATCGAAGAATTAGCAAACGTTTTAGGTGCAGCAACTGCTTGTTCTAAACCTGTTTCTGACTTAGATTGGAGACCTCACTCAGAACACGTAGGACAAACAGGAAAACCTGTTGCCTCAAATCTATACATCGCAATTGGTATCTCTGGTGCTATTCAACACATTGCAGGTATCAACTCTTCTAAAGTAAAAGTTGTTATTAACACAGACCCTGAGGCACCTTTCTTTAAAGTTGCTGACTACGGTGTTGTTGGTGATGCTTTTGAAGTTGTTCCGAAACTAATAGAAAAATTAAAAGAATTCAAAGCTAAAAACGCTTAGTAAATTATTTAATATTTCTTTAAAAGCAATACGCAAAAAATATTCCTATTTTTGCGTATTGCTTTATTTCTATAAACCCATTCGAATGAATTTAATACAGCTCAACATTAGTGGTATAGCAGAAGGTCATTCAAACAACAATGCTTATGCACTTATATTAAACGAAGTAAATGGAGTGAGAAAGCTTCCTATTGTAATTGGTGCATACGAAGCTCAAGCAATAGCTATTGCTCTTGAAGACCACCTAAAACCATCAAGACCTCTAACCCACGATTTATTTAAAGATTTTATTAATAGATTTCATATAAATGTAACACAGGTTATTATCCACAAATTGAGCAATGGAGTGTTCTACTCTACAATTGTTTGCGAAAATTTTGGAAATGAAGAAGTTTTTGATGCTCGCACATCTGATGCGGTAGCTATGGCTATCAGATGTAATGCTCCAATCTTTACCTACCCAAACATTCTTGACAAAGCAGGTATTTACCTCGAACGCTATGGAGAAGGTGAAGAAGAGGATTCTGATGAAATAACTGATGATACACCTGCTGAAAACAATGATATAAATGAATTGGTTGAAAAACTCGAAGCATTGAGTAATATGCTAAAAGGTGAAAATGAAGAAGACTCGAATCCCTATAGTCATTTTTCTGTAAAAGAATTGCAAGAAAAACTCAATGATGCTGTTGAAAGTGAAAACTACAGAGAAGCAGCAAAACTTAGAGACGAAATTAAAAGCAGAACACAAGAATAATTATGAAACAATATTTAGACCTCGTAAAACACGTATTAGATAACGGTGTTCAAAAAGGAGACCGAACAGGCACAGGTACAAAAAGTGTTTTTGGATACCAGATGCGTTTTGATTTACAAGAAGGTTTCCCGTTAGTTACTACAAAAAAAGTTCACTTAAAATCTATTATACACGAACTTTTGTGGTTTTTAAAAGGAGACACAAATATTGCATATCTCAAGGAAAATGGCGTAAGAATATGGGATGAATGGGCAGATGAAAATGGAGATTTAGGTCCAATATACGGTTTTCAATGGCGCAATTGGAATGGAGAACAAATCGATCAAATTTCAGAATTAATCGAAACATTAAAAAACAATCCCAACAGTAGAAGGATGCTAATATCTGCGTGGAATCCATCTGTACTACCTGACACATCAGAATCTTTCGCACAAAATGTTGCCAATGGAAAAGCAGCATTACCTCCTTGCCATGCTTTTTTCCAATTTTACGTTGCTGATGGCAAACTATCGTGCCAGTTATACCAACGAAGTGCAGATATATTTCTAGGAGTACCTTTTAATATTGCATCTTATGCACTACTTACAATGATGATTGCACAAGTATGTGGATTGGAATTCGGTGAATACATCCACACTTTTGGAGATGCTCATATTTACAATAATCATTTCGAACAGGTTGAACTACAACTATCCAGAACTCCAAAACCTCTTCCTAAAATGATTATCAATCCAAATGTGAAAAACATTTTCGATTTTACATACGAAGACTTTACACTTGAAGATTACGACCCATATCCAACAATAAAAGGAAAAGTATCGGTATAATGGAAATTATAATTATAGCAGCCATCACACGCAACAGAGCATTAGGAAAAGACAATAAAATCATTTGGCACTTACCAGATGATTTTAAGCATTTTAAAAAACACACATCAGGTAATTTCATACTGATGGGGCGTAAAACTTTTGAAAGTTTTCCCAAACCATTACCGAATCGCACACACCTTGTAATCACACGTGAAAAAGAGGTAAAAAACAGTGAAAACACATTGTACTTCAACAGCATACAAGATGCCTTAACGTATGCAGAAGAACAAAAAAAAGACAAAATTTATGTAATTGGAGGTGGTGAAATATACAAACAAACACTTGATATTGCAGACAAAATAGAACTAACAGAAATTGACACAGAAGTTGAAGCAGACACATTTTTTCCTTTAATAAATCACGAAATATGGAAAGAAACCAATCGCATACACCATCCAAAAGACGAGAATCATTCCTACAATTTCGATTTTGTTACATATATAAAAAAATAAGTCTATTCATAGCATTATTCTATTGTTTACAATATACTAATGCACAAGACATTGATGCAAAGCTCATTGCTCAATTACCATTAGAAAATTACACCTTTTACAATATCGACCATATTGGCAATAACTATTGGATTTCTAACAACGAACTTTTTCTACAAAATAAAAGCACTAAGTCATACAAAAATCTCTTTTTAGGCTCCTTATTCTTTGTAGATATTAGAAATCCTCTACAACTGTTTCTACATTATAAAGACAGCAACCACATTGTTTTATTAGACAATCAATTAGACGAAATACACACTATTTCACTCCAAAGTCAATTCCCAGAAATAAATGCAGAAATTGTAGCTTCTGCAAACAAAAACAACCTTTGGGTATATGACAAAACCAGCAAACAAATTAAATTATTAAACCTCTCTAAAGAAAACTTTTTTTATCATAGCACACCACTTGACGAACCTATAATCAAATGGAATGCCGATGCTAATTTCTTTTATTGGATTTCCCCAAGTAAATATTACGAAATGGATATCTTTGGAAAAATCACAAGTAACGACTTACCTATTATTGATGCAAAATGGATTGGCATTGACAAAGATTTCATCTATTACCTGATAGAAAATCAATTATTTGCTTTTGATAAACAGAATAAAAAACACTACAATCTAAAAATAAATCTAAAATCTTTTCACTCCCTATTTCTAAACCATCAAAAAATGATTATTTTTACCAATCAAGAGATATTAATTTTCAATCTAAAATCAAAATAGATGCAAATTGCAATAGCGGGAAATAT
>JBHBEQ010000083.1:0-5574 GCA_041785575.1 Flavobacterium sp. | reverse complement strand
GTGCCTTTTCCTCAGCTTCTTTTCGTGCTTTCTCTTCTGCCTCTAAACGTGCTTTTTCCTCCGCCTCTTTTCGTGCTTTCTCTTCTGCTTCTCGTTTTGCCTTAGCTTCTGCTTCTAAACGTGCTTTCTCCTCGGCTTCTTTTCGAGCCTTTTCTTCTGCTTCGCGTTTGGCTTTAGCTTCTGCAATTTCTTTTGCTTTTCTAATCAATCCCTCATCTATTGTACTTCCTTTTGAAGAACTGTCTTTATAACTATTTTTTAAGGTAATAATTATAACCCCTCCCTTAGCACGTTCTCCAAATAACTTTTCTGCATCTTCAGGATCTAACTCTACTATTTCTTCAATAAATTTTTTGTTGATTCTATCTAAATCTGAGTACTTCACAATATATCCATTTACAATAACTAATGGAATATTTTCTTGTGATATAACATAGGTGGCAGCAGCAGCAACATTCCCTACTGTTGACAACGCCAATACACTTAATACATATTTACTACTATTACTCATTTCCTCAAATTAATCGATATAGACATACAAAAATAATGCTACTATTTCCATTTAATTAGAAAATCAAATAAGAATTCGTTTTTTTAGTTCATAAAAAAAAGGATGTTCATTTTAGAACATCCTTTCTTTTCAATATAGATTTATTATTTTTTAGATAAAAACTCATCTACTAATTCTGGAGCCATAACTGCTTCAACAAAAGTATAAGCTCCCGTTTTTGGAGATTTAACCATTTTAATAGCTTTGGTTAATTTTTTTGAACTCCCTTGTAATGTTGCTACGGTTTTCTTTGCCATGACTACTTATTTTATTTAATTTCTTTATGAACTGTTACTCTCTTTAATATAGGATTAAATTTTTTAATCTCTAATCTATCTGGAGTATTTTTTTTATTCTTTGTTGTGATGTAGCGAGAAGTTCCTGGTAGACCAGTTGCTTTATGCTCAGTACATTCTAAAATAACCTGAATTCTATTTCCTTTTTTTGCCATTGTTAAATTTTTTTAAGGTACTGAATTACTTAATTGAACCATTTGCTTTTGCTTCTTTTAAAACAGCAGCAATTCCTTTTTTGTTGATTGTTTTTAATGCAGATGCAGATATCTTTAAAGTTACCCATCTGTCTTCTTCTGCAATGTAGAAACGCTTTTTGATTAAATTAACCGAAAACTTTCTCTTAGTTTTGTTCATTGCGTGAGAGACATTGTTTCCTACCATGGCTCTCTTTCCTGTAATTTGACAAACTCTTGACATTATTTCTTACGTTTAAATAAATTATTTTATCAGGGTGCAAAGGAACAATTTTTTTTTTAATCTAACAAATAATATTTATTTTTTATTCTCCTAATTCTTTCAAAAGCAACTCAAAACTCTTTTTACAAGCTTGTTCTACTACCTTTTCACGTGGTTGACCAAAATGAAATTTATATGTTTTAATTTCATCAAGTATTGCTATTCCTATACAAACAGTTCCGACCTCCTCATCTGAATCCCCTTTTGACGGACCTGCATTTCCTGTTGTAGCAATAGCATAATCTGTCGAAAATTTCGCTTGTACCCCTCTTACCATTTCCAAAACAACCTCTTCACTTACTACAGAATAACGGTCTATTACATCTTTAGAAACTCCTAATTCTTTTATTTTTGTATGTGTAGCATAAGTTACCACACTTCCTATAAAAACAGATGAAGCTCCTGATAGTTTTGTAAATTTAGAAGCTAACAAACCTCCCGTACAACTTTCTGCAAACGAAATCGTTTTACCTTTATCTTTGAGTTTTCTAAAAACCATAGTTTCTGCATCTTCACCTTCTTCTAATCCTATGATATATGGCAAAATATACTTTTTAATATCTTCTACTTGGGATTCAACTTCATTTAACAACTTCTTTTTATTTTCTCCTCTAGCTGTCAATCGTAATTTAACTACACCTGGACTAGGCAAATATGCCAATTTAATATTTTGAGGCAAGGCATTTTCCCATTCTTGGATATATTCTGCCAACAAACTCTCACCTATCCCTTGAGTAACAATGGTTTTATGCACAACAAAAGATTCTTGAAAATGTTTTTCCAATTTGGGCAACAACTGAGTTGTTACTATATTTTCCATTTCAAAAGGCACTCCCGGAAGAGCTACAAATGTAGTTTTGTCGTTTTGCACCCACATCCCTGGTGCTGTTCCATATGTATTAAATAAAATTTGAGCTTTTGAAAGCACCAAGGCTTGATTTTTATTGATTTGAGAAACTGGTCGCTTATATACCTTCTCCATCATTTGCACTACGTGTTGTAAAACCTCTTCATTCACTTCCAATTGATCTTCAAAATAGGAAGCTAATGTTGCTTTCGTTACATCATCTTGTGTTGGCCCCAATCCACCAGTGAGTACGACCAAATCAACCTTATTTTGAAAAAAAATCAATGCTGTTTTAATCTCCTCTTCTATATCTTTAATCGACCAAATACTCAATACTTCAAAACCTCTACCCTCTAACTGCTTCGCTATAAAGGCAGAATTTGTATCAATTACTTGACCAATCAAAATCTCATCACCTATTGTAATGATTGCAGCTTTAAATCCCATTTAAAATCTTTTTTTAACTCTTTAATAGTGTTCAAGATTTTTTTTTGATATTCAAAAAAAATAGTTTCTCCCTCTGTTTTATTCCCACTTTTGAAAGCCCAATTTTGCAAAGCGTAATTTAAATCTAAAACTTCATCTAACTCAAGAGACATAATTCCAGATTGCATCTTCACACAATGCTTCAACACCTTGTGATATTTCTTTTTTTGAATGTTTTTTTCAATTTTATCTAATCTTTTTTCAAATTGAAAAATCAAATCTAGAACGTAATTTTGCACTTCTTCCTGATCTCCTTTACAGAAGTCTATTACGTTTGATATATTATAATACAATGCCATTACAACACAGATACACTAAACATTTTACGATTTTGAATATAACCATCTAATACATCTCCAGGAGCAACTTTACCCACTCCCGCAGGAGTTCCAGTAAAAATAAGATCGCCTGTTTTTAATGTAAAATATTGAGATATATAACTTATCAGTTCGTCTATTTTCCACAACATCAATGAAGAATTTCCTTTTTGTACAACTTCGTCATTTTTAATTAAAGAAAATTCTAAATTTTGTATATCTTCAAATAAATCTACCGACAACAAATCACTTACAACAGCCGAATTATCAAACGCTTTTGCAATTTCCCAAGGCAAACCTTTTTCTTTCAACTTCGATTGAACATCTCGAGCAGTAAAATCAATCCCTAAACCTATTTTATCATAATACTTATGAGCAAATTTTGGTGAAATATATTTCCCTACTTTATTGATTCTTACTACTAATTCTACTTCAAAATGCACATCGTTGGAATATTCCGGTATTGGAAAAGGAAATCCTTTATTGAGCAATGCCGTATCAGGTTTGATAAAAATCACAGGTTGTTCAGGTCGTTCATTCTGCAACTCGTTTATATGTTCTACATAATTACGCCCTACACAAATTATTTTCATCGTTTTATTCGTAAAATTTGTTTTACAATTTATTATTTAACTTTCTCAATTTGATTGCCGTAATTATCTTTTTGGTATACAACGGAAAATCTGCATTCTGAATCCAAGAGAAATACCCTGCATCTTTTTCCAACACCTCTTCCACAGGAACTCCTTTGTATTTACCAAAAGTAAACACTTCTCTATTTGCATCATCCATTGCAATAAACCCAGCGAAATCAACTGTTTTTTTACGTTGAGAAAATTCAGACAGCGCTTTAGAATCTGAAGGCAAATCGTCGTATCTCTCTAACTGAGCTAATAAAATTTCATAGGTTGCATTTGTATCTGCTTCGGCAGAGTGTGCATTATCTAAATTTTTATTACAATAAAAACGATAAGCCGCACTTAATGTACGCTCTTCTTTTTTATGAAAAATATTTTGAATATCAATCGACACTCTATTTTTCATTTCAAAATCAACACCTGCTCTCAACATTTCTTCTGCCAAAAGAGGAATATCAAATCTATCCGAATTAAACCCCGCTAAATCAGAATCTTTTATCATTTGAAAAATTTGAGGTGCTAATTCTTTAAAAGTCGGTTCGTTTGCTACTTTTTCATCTGTAATACCATGAACTTCAGAAGATTGTATTGGAATTGGAATTGTAGGATTTACCAACCAAGTTTTAGACTCTTTGTTTCCATTTGGATATAATTTCAATATAGAAATTTCAACTATTCTATCTTTTCCTACATCAACCCCTGTTGTTTCAAGATCAAAAAAACACAACGGACGAACTAATTTCAACTTCATTTTCTTTTCAAATTAAGGTTTTTAAAACATTACACGCACAAAAGGTTGCCAAGCAGATGTATAAATAGTATTGTTTTTATCATACAATAAGTTGTATCTAACTCCTACAGCAACATTCCCCATACGATATCCCCCTCCTACAAACAAAGATGTGTTCCAAAATGCATCATTTCCAATACCATCATAATGAGAATTTACCCTTAATTGTTCTAATTCGGCAGAAATTTGCAACTCTGGAATAACATTATAAAGTCCGATTACTCCGACACCATAGATGTGATGCGTTGAATAATTTGCTCTACGTAGATAATTGTATTGCACGGAACCTCCTGCAGAAAATTGTTCAGAAAATTTATACACCGCCATCGGTGCTAAATTAATAGAAGTAATTTGATTTCCAAAAGAAAGTCCCACACCTCCTCCAAAACTCCATTTATTGTATGGTTGCATTTGATTTTGAAACATATTATTCTCTTGAGCTAGCCCAAAATATCCAAGCATAGCCATCGCTATACACACTATTCCTTTTTTCATTTAGTAATTGTAAATAATTCATCCCAAATATAAGACAATTACAGAAAATATATACACCAATTTATAAAATTAACACCACTATTCATTATTTATCACACCATAACCTCAAAACACTGATTATCTATCACATACACCTTAAAATATTTATCCTCTATTCGATACTTTTTACCTAACAAACTCATATATTAACCCCATTAATAAAAATTATAAAAAAAATTAGGTAATAAAACTATATCTTTTTACCTTGCCAATTCATACAAGTATTGTAAATTTGTAACGAAATTTTTTTAAACAA
Organism: Flavobacterium sp.; assembly: GCA_041785575.1. GTDB lineage: Bacteria > Bacteroidota > Bacteroidia > Flavobacteriales > Flavobacteriaceae > Flavobacterium. The sequence continues at coordinate 404 of JBHBEQ010000083.1, read as the reverse complement.
AAAAAGTCTATTGACAAAATTATGGATAGGTTTTCCTTTTTAAACGCGGCTCACACCGACTTTTTCGCAGATTTATACGACCAATATTTGGTAAGTCCAGATAGTGTCGAACCAAGTTGGAGAGCATTTTTCCAAGGGTTTGATTTTGCAAATGAATACAATAGTAGTCCTGTAGAACAATTATCTACAGCATATTTGTCAGGAGATGGTTCTTCGGCAACAACTGACAACTTAAAGAAAGAATTTGCAGTATTAAAACTGATAGATGCATACCGTACAAATGGACATTTATTAACTAAAATCAATCCACTTAGAGAACGTACTAACGACGTTCCTGATTTATCTATCGAAAAATTCGGTTTATCACAAGCTGATTTACACACACCTTTTGAAGCTGCAAAGAG